>JABACA010000350.1 GCA_014237975.1 Mariniblastus sp.
CTGCCGCCACTCTGGCCGGAACACAGACTGCCGAGGCCGACATCACGCATGTGGTTGTGGGCGGAACCGATGGGGCGATCACATTCGGAGTCGGCCAGAAGGCTTGGGCCCTTGATGGGAGTGCCCAGTTGATTTTTGGAAACACGGCAGTTTCAGGCACCACGGTTGGTGCGGCCTTTGCAGGCCACAATACAAGTGCTTCATTGCTTTTCGGTAACCTGGCGGGCACGTCGGCCAACGCCGGATATGGCAGTTTCCCTTACGTGGCCAACTTGTCGTTGGATGCCAATGTTTCCACCGCTGCCTTCCTGGCAGGAGCAGGCGGAACGATGGCTTATGGACCCGGATATGGTAATGACAAGTTCCTCAATGACACGGGAGTTCCAAGTACCGGCTATGTTGGATTCCGATTTGACACGACCGCTGGCGGTACCAATTTCCGTTTTGGATGGGCCCGTGTGACGATGAACGGCGACACGCCCAAGAATACGTTTGTCGTCGAGGAATACGCTTATGGCGACGCGGGAGAATCGATCAAGGTCGGCGAAATCGGCGCGATTCCCGAACCTGGTTCGCTGGGCTGTTTGGCATTGGGTGCTATCGGGCTCTTGGCCAGTCGTCGTCGCAAAAAAGCCAGCTGATCAAGACTCAATTGAATCAACCAAGGCCACTCAGTAGATCGGGTGGCCTTTTTTGTTGCAAAAGGCAATTCCATGAGTGTCACCAAAAAAAAAGTTCTGCTGATTGGTTGGGATGGGGCCGATTGGGAACACATCAACCCGTTGCTGGACCAGGGGTTGATGCCGACCCTCAACAACCTGATCGATCGGGGGACGATCGGGAACTTGGCGACACTTCAACCTGTCTTG
>JABACA010000351.1 GCA_014237975.1 Mariniblastus sp.
TAGTTAGGGAAGACAAATCACTTCAGTCTGACATATATGGATAAGAGTTATTTCCCTTGCGTATTTGAACATAAAATAAAATTAATATGTCTAATAACTTATCAGAATTTCAATTTTTCTGCAAAAAAAATATTGTCAACGTGGATCTATGCTTCATCAAACCTAAAATGATTAAAACATTAAAAAAAACGAGAGTTCCCAGAGGGAACCCGGTGCTCTACTGGGAAAGGCTCCTTGTAAGTTCTTTAGAAGGTTGGGATCAAACCCTTCAAACTTTTCAACAGAAACTTGCTTAAAACAAATGAAAACATCGATGTTGATGGCAAATTCACCATGCCTCTATTAATTTTGAAACGCGTTTCACGTATGACGTCATAGCCGCCATTTTGAAAATCGTAGGACTTCAAATTTAAAACGGGAGGCTCTTCAACCTAAACTGAACCTTATGGTGAAAACCCCATGTATCTACCACTTGTGGTTCTGGAGGAGTAGTCGTCACAAATTTTCGGAAAAAAATCAAAATGGCGGCTGTGGCGGCCATATTGGATTTTCAATCAATGTGAAAACAACATAATATGAGTAAGTACACCAGTAGGAATATATGTACAAAATTTCAAGAAGATTGAACCACTTTGAAAAATCGGCAATTATGACGTCATGGCGGCCATCTTGGATTTTTTTCGAAAATGAAAGTAGCATAAAATCACTCAGGACATCCATATGTACCTACATATCAAATTTCATTTTTGACAAAGTTAGAATTTTGGCGGGAAACACGTTTTACGTATGACGTCATAGCCGCCATTTTGAAAATTGTAGGACTTCAAATTTAAAACGGGAGA
>JABACA010000352.1 GCA_014237975.1 Mariniblastus sp.
TCGAACCGGCAAACAGGATCATCAGTCGCCCGTCCGGCGTGACCGACAATTTCGGGTCGCGCAGATCGATCTTCGGCTCGGCCAGCGTCACCACGTCCGTCCACGTTTTCCCATCGTCGGCCGACACGATCAGCTGGATCCGCCCCTCGTCGCCCGCCTGGCGCGGCACATGATCATTGCCGATGCGAAACGCACAGTACAACTTGCCGTTCCACTGGATCAGGTCGGTAAAGGCACTATGCGGCGCCGCATCCCAGATTTTTTCAGAATCCTGCCCTATCGAACGAGCCAGGCTGGCGACGCTCACCATCAACACCATCCACAAGGTTAAATAATTCCTGCTCACCTGGTTTTCTCCCCTTCCATAACGGTTCCACATTCGGATGGCCAACCATCCCCTGCGGACCATCCTACAAAACCGGAACCCGTTCCTGAAGCAGGTACAACGCGGCTGAATTGCCGATTATTGCCGGATCATCTATCCTAGGTTACTGGACGAAAATGATGAATTGATTCCATGTAGTCATTTTTCGTCGATACGCGACTGACCGAACCAGCCCAGGAACCGGAGACAAAAGATGAAACGCCTGTTGTTGCCAAGCTTGCTGCTGACCCTTCTGTTTCCACCGCTGCTCGTGGCGCAACAGGACAACCCGCAACTCGCGCCGTTCCTGGGCAAGCCGAAACTACAGATGCAACAAGCGTTCACCAACGAACGTTTTCCCAATGTGGTCGTCACCAAGGCGGGGACCGTCCTGTTGACCTGGGGCAACTCCCAGCTCTTGGCGCTGCGGAGCGAGGATGGTGGGGCCAGCTGGGGCGAGCCGATCGTGAT
>JABACA010000353.1 GCA_014237975.1 Mariniblastus sp.
CCCCGTCATTCCATCTACAACAAACAACGTTTCAACTGGATTAACTGCTTCAGCAATCTCCTGTATTTCCGTCATCATTTCCCCATCTACATGGAGACGACCTGCCGTATCCAGAATCACCACATCGGTTTTGGAAGCACCTGCTTCTTCGACTGCACTTTGACAAATATCTACCGGATCTCCCGTCCCTTGTTCGTACACAGGAACATCCACTGTTTTTCCCACCTGAATCAGTTGTTCAATTGCCGCAGGACGATACACATCCGCTGCAGTTAAAAGTACCGATTTCCCCTGCTTTTTTAAGGCGGCTGCCAGTTTTCCGCAGGTGGTGGTTTTACCGGACCCTTGCAATCCTGCCATGAGGATTACAGCCGGCTTCTTTGAACCAAGTTTAAGCGGTGCAGCATCTTTCCCCAGGAGATTCACCAATTCATCGTGAATAATCTTGATAAATTGTTCTCCCGGTTTGACCGATTTGAGAACTTTTGTCCCTTCGGCGCGATCTTTCACACGGCTCACAAACGCTTTTGCCACTTTGAAATTCACATCCGCTTCCAAAAGGACACGGCGAATTTCTCGTGAAGTCTGCTGAATGTTAGCATCGGTGATCTTCCCCAAACCTCGAATGTTTCGGAAAATCGTGTCGAACCGGTCTGCCAGCTTATTAAACATAAATTTTCGGCTCAATAAAAGCTTGGGAAATTAATTGTACTTTCTATCGCAATCAATAAAGAAAGATGATATTCGTATGACTTAATTTTAGCCATGGATTTTAACATTTACACTACCACCTCAGACGATCTGCCTAAGATTCTCGAACTCAAT
>JABACA010000354.1 GCA_014237975.1 Mariniblastus sp.
GGAGGGGACCGGTTTTCACGCGGACCGGGCCCACTCCGTGTTGGCTTACGAGAAACGAAATGGAGAGATTCAATCCGAAGTTCCTTACACGGTCACCTGTTGGAGATTTGGAGAGGACCTGGCGATTGTCTTCTTGGCCGGGGAGGTGGTCGTGGATTACTCGGTCCGGCTGAAGACCGAATTGGATTGGCGACGTCTCTGGTTGAATGGTTGGTGCAACGACGTTCCGAGTTACATCCCGAGTCGCCGCGTGCTGGCCGAGGGGGGGTACGAGGCCGATTTTTCGCAGGTCTATTACGCGCTTCCCGGACCGTATGCGCCCGAACTGGAAGACCAGATCGTCGAGCAAGTAACGTCCCTGGTCGGCCCGCACTACGCCAACGACGAACCGGGTCGTCCGGCCCCGGATTTCCTGACCCCGCCGACCGTGTTGGAGCGGTTTGCCGATTCGATCGACCGTTGGCAAGCGAACTTGAGACCGCAACTTCGCCGCGGCCTGGAGCCGCTCGGTCGGGTGTCCGTCGGGTCGATCAACGGTTGGGAACGACTGCTTACGGAAAACCCGCAGCGCTCCCGCTGGTACAACTACTCGGGCGGGCAGACCGACCGACCCTTCATCCGACAGACGGACCAGGGACAATCGTTAAAGTGGATCACCGACCCTGCCCCGGGGGTCGGGCCGCTGGCGAACTTTCTGTTTGCCGGCGGGCTCGGTTGGCTGTCCGAACCGGCCACCGACGGGTTCGAAATGGTGCTCAATGACCGGCAGGTGGTCGAACTGGATGTTACCCTCCATTCGAAGTCCTGGCAGTCAGCC
>JABACA010000355.1 GCA_014237975.1 Mariniblastus sp.
CGCATGGAGCGCGGATTCAAAGTCTCATGTTTCGACAATGAGTGGTGGTGACTTTTTTGCGAATGAAAAATCAACGACCATTAAACAGGCCACAACAGCAAGCATTGAATTCGTCGCGGAGGATGGCGTAATTACCGTTTTAAAAGATAAACTTGCTCTTGAAACTGCAGAGGTAGTTGATGCTACTTTTATGAGCAGAAAAGCTCTGGATGATTTTATCGACCACCAAATAGAGGATGCAAAAGCTCAGGGAATACTTTTTTCTCTGCACCTGAAAGCAACGATGATGAAAGTCTCGGATCCTAAAATATTTGGACATTGTGTGCAGGTTTTCTATGCTCCTGTGCTGGAAAAACATGCAAAAACAATTACAGCTTTAGGAGTAAATTTAAACCACGGCATCGGTGATCTTTACGCGAAACTAAAGACGGACACAAAAATATCTCCGGAGAAGAAAGCAGAAATTGAAGCAGACATTAAAACACTTTATGCAAACCGTCCTGATTTAGCAATGGTCGATTCTGATCATGGAATTACGAACCTTCATGTTCCAAACTCAGTAATCATCGATGCGTCAATGCCTGCCGCCATTAGGACTTCCGGAAAAATGTGGGGCGCAGACGGTGAGTTGCACGACACAAATTTCATAATTCCGGACTCCAGTTACGCTCCACTTTATTCTGCTACGTTCGAAAATTGTATCACTCACGGTGCCTTGGATCCCGCAACTATGGGTACTGTGCAGAATGTAGGATTGATGGCAAAAAAAGCGGAAGAATATGGTTCCCATCCTACCACATTTGAGGCCTCC
>JABACA010000356.1 GCA_014237975.1 Mariniblastus sp.
GTGGTCGAAAAATCTTCCCTCGCCGAACGATCATCCTGGATAACCCGGAGCATCTGATCCAATGATTGGACCAAACTTTCAACCTCGGAGCGAGAGACCGTTTTTTGACCTTGTGGGCGATCGAACGACATGTCTTCTATCGCCAAGGCACCTAAAACCGTGGTCTTCGATTTTGTTTTTCGAGCCCGGCAACTATGGGTTGATTCGGCGTAACCGACTTGCCAACCCGTAATCGATTCGATTTTTTGGCGCAGGTTTTTCAGGTAGGGCAATTGTTCGCTGATCAACTGACCCGTTTGAGGATCCCGAGATTGCTGGGGATAGACTCTGAGTAATGGAGTTGATGACGAAACCGCATTAATCATCGGAAACCTACTTGGATTAGACAAGAAATGCCAATCCGTCGGCCTGTCTTGGATCGTAAATGATCGGCTGGGTCCGTTTGCCGTTCACCTAAGTCGGTTCGAAAACACTAAGTTCGGAACGACCGATTATGTTAACGTGAAACAGGGTCAAAATCGACAACGCGCAAGAATTAATTGCCGGGCTGATCGGATTTTCACAAAATGGCCGATTGCCGGCTGAATGGGCCATCTTCCGTTTCTTGCCTGCGCCCGATTTTGAAACGTCGCGCTCACAGTTGAAGATAGGTTTTAAATAGGGCCATTTCGGGCAAATCTTCCCTAAATCACGCGAGTTCCGTTTTAATTCGCTCCGCACAACGAAATGACAGCCCCAAGGCGGCAGAGGCCCAACGGGATGGATCGCCAAAACCAGACGAAACGTAGGAAAACGTTGGGTTT
>JABACA010000357.1 GCA_014237975.1 Mariniblastus sp.
CTCGCCTTCTGTTGCATTGGTCAGCGTTTGTTCATTGGTCAGTGTGTTGCCTGACGCATTATTGATCTTCGCATGATTCACAAAGTTGCTGCCTTTGTCGAAAACAACTTTTCCGTTAGCGCCACTTTCTAATATTTGAAAGTAATCGTCGATGTAAGATGCAATCGTACCGTTATTGGTCAACGTGCCCTTCGTGTTGTCAAATATCGAACCTTTCTGAAGCGTCAGCGTGCCGCTGTTGTTCATCGCATCGTTGTTGATCAGCGTGGCGTTGTTGTAGTTGGTCAGCGTGCCTTGGTTAATCAGCTTGTTGTTGTTGGTCAGCTTGCCGCTGTTATTGGACAGTGTGCCGCCGGCGGTTCTGCCTTTTGGGGATTCTGCAAAGCCCAATATGGTCAGCGTGCCGCTGTTGGTTAAATCGTTGTTGTTGGACAACGTGCACTCAGAATTGATGGTCAGCGCGTTGTAGTTGGTCAGCGTGCCGCTGTTGGTCAGCGTGCCACCGCTGATATAACTAGTGTCCCTGAAGTTGAAAGTTCCCTTATTGGTAAACGTGCCGTTCGATGTGTCGATGCCGCCGCTGTTGGTGATTGTTAGTTCTGACGGAATAGTGACCGTCGCATGATTCACATAGTGGCTGTCACTTTGGAAGCTGATTATTCCTCCGGCTCCACAATAAAGATCGTTTATGTAAGATACAATCTTGCCGTTGTTGTTGAATGTTCCCTGCGAGTTGTCAAATGTCGAGCCGGCCAGAAACGTTATCGTGC
>JABACA010000358.1 GCA_014237975.1 Mariniblastus sp.
TTGCCGGGTAACCTCCAGTGCATTCCGCCGCTCCAACACCTGGCCTACCTGCTGCCCAATTGTCTCCAGCAAACCGAGGAACTCGCCGCTTGGTTTCAGCGACCTTTCCACAAAAAACTCCAATACAGCGACGAACTCACTGCCGGATGTCACCGGAAACGCGATCGCTCCTGTTAGATTCTCGTCGATGTCACCCAGAGAACGAGGAAATCTGGCATCGTGTTCGATATCAGGAAGCCATATCGCCTTATTCGCTTCCCACACCGATCCGGGTAAACCGATTCCCTTTGGGAACTGCCAGTCCGTCACCTTTTTTTGAAACGATTGTTTGGTCTGTTCATTCGCCGACCACTGCAAATCGGCGCTAACCAGTTGAGAATCATTGTCGACATCAATTTTGTAGATGTGTCCAATTGGCGAACCGACCGTTTCACAAACCAGTCGACAACAGAACAGCAAAGCCTCGTCATAATTGCCTACTTCCGCCGCCATCAGAACCGTTTGATGCAACAACTGCGTTCTCGCATTGGCTCGTTGCAAATCAATCGTTTTGTCGCTGATACTATCCTGGAGTCTTGCATTCAACCTTCGCAATTCTTCATTGGTTTGGAAAACCTCCCGTGATTTCTGTTCCAGCAATTGTTCGGCTTCCAACCGGGCGCGTTGCTCCCTGGCAAGTTTTCTGGTGAGTTGTTCAACTTTATCCATTCACCTGTTCCTTCATTTGAAGTTTGAACAGGACGTGGGTATTCGCGCCCC
>JABACA010000359.1 GCA_014237975.1 Mariniblastus sp.
GTTTTATTCGCTTGTGGGAGTATTACCTTGCTTATTGCGAAGCCGCGTTCCTGGAACGTCAAGTCAACGTCGCTCAAATGTTATTTGCCAATCGGGATTCAAGAACCGAAACGAACGAGCACCTTTTTTCCAACCCAGGATTAACGGCAGCCAACACCACGCGACACGTTGACGAATACAGTTCTACGGATCTGGCGCCGGGCCAGAGGCCATCCGAATACACAGGTTCAGAAAGTTTCGCTCACATCAAACAACAGATTTAGGCATGGCAACACACACATCAAAACTGTGTTTCTGCCCAATTCGTTTGACCTGGAAAAGCGGGAAATCAAGATGCCAAAATAACCCTTCAACATGCAACATCATTTTTTTAATGTGGTCGCCTGTATCCAGCCAGGCATGATCCCCCAAGGTAATTAATCATGAACAAACAACTTGCCACCCGCTTTGGGATCGAGGCTATCGAGCGCGGTTTCGTACCGGATTGTGTAACCCGCAACCTGGTGCGACGACATTGCGGTGCTCGATTGAAAGAGGTTCGCCTGCATAACGCGGACCTAGCCGACAACGGGGCCGGCGAATTTGCAGAAAGAATGCGGATGGGCCCCATTGCGCGAGTTCCCCAATTGGCAAATGAGCAACACTACGAATTGCCACCGGAATTTTTCAAGGCGATGCTGGGTCCCCGGCTCAAGTACAGCTGTTGTTTCTTTGAGAATCCGGATTCGTCATTGTCTGAAG
>JABACA010000035.1 GCA_014237975.1 Mariniblastus sp.
ACCGATCGCGGAAACCGATATCTGTGACCTGGTGCTGGAGACGTTCCGAACACGACCGTCTTAATAATGCCGTTAATTCCGGGCAGCAGAACGGCCAACTGGGACGAAGTAGAAAAACTATTACAGGGACCGTCGTGGGCGGGTGTTTTCCAGATCGAGGGCCTGACGATTCATCAGGGACCGATCAGTTCACAATCGGTATTGGAAAAGACATCGTACAGGTCATAGAACTTGTCCTCGCTGATCTCCGTAAACGAGACGTTCAGGTATTTCAGGTTCTTTAGTTGCATCAGGGTCTCGACCGATTCGTCGGTGATGCCGGTCGAACCGAGGTGCACCCAGTCCAAGCCGGTTATCTGCGGCAATTGCTTGACGGCCGCATCGGTAATTTTTGTCTTGTCCAGGTTCAACCAGTGCAGCTTGGGCAATTCGGTCAACTGGGCAACCACGTCATCACCCACCTTGGTATCCCACAAGTTCAATTCCGAGAGATTGCCCATCTTGGCGAACGAGGGTCCGGCCGCGTCGGTCACGCCCGGCGAATTCGTTTCGCTCAGATCGAGCTTGGCCAGATTGGGAAGCTCCGTCAACGAGGCAATGCCGGCATCCGAGACCTTCGTATCCCTCAAGTTCATGGTTTGCAGATCGGACATCCCTGAGAAAACCTTCATCGCCGGGTCGCCCACCTGGGTTCGGAACAGGTAGATCTCTTTCAGGTTCAGACCCGCCAGTTTCTCGATCCCCGCATCGGTCACCGCCGTGTCGTTGAGACCGAGGACTTTCAGTCCTTTCATCTGGGCGACCGATTCCATCCCCGCATCGGTAATCTGGGGTCCCCAGACCTTGAGGAACGTAAGACGGGGCAAGGTCTCCAGGTGCTTCAAACCGACATCACTGACGCGATTGCAATCCATCAGGTCGAGCGCCCGAATCGTTTCGGAACCCTGCAGGTGACGCAGCGCTTCGTCGCTGATCCGGGTCTGACCACAACGGACCTGCTGCAGGTTCGGTATCTGGGCGATGAACTCGAACGCCTCGTCACTGACATCGGAGCGAAACAGTTGTAGGAACGTCAATTTTTCCAGGGACGTCAGATGTGACACCGACTCGGCCGTGGCCGGGGACTGTTCCAGGCTGAGATTTTCCAGCGATCCGATTTGGCCCAACAACTTGAACGTGTCGAGATCGGTTTGGGTCCCGTTCAAGGAGAGATGAGTCAAGCCGGGCAGGCCCTTTAATTGCTCGACCAGCGCGTTGTCATGGGTAGCGCTGCTCAGGTCAACCTGCCAGATGTCGCCCGCTTCGTTGAGCGAGACATAACCGTCAACCGTTTCCATTTGCTCTACCAAAGCGGAAACCTGCTCAGCTGAGAGCGGAGTCACTTGGGCTGAATCGGGACTCGCGGAGCTGGCTGGGGTGACGGCCTCGCCAGCCCCTTTCAATGCCTTGATCTGTTTCTCCAAATCCTTGATTTTGGCTTCCAGTTCCTTGTGTCGAGCCGTATTCGTTCCGTCGCCAAGCTGATCAATCCGATCCTCCAGCTGCTGTAGTTTTTTCTTCATGATCAACGGTTCATAGTCGGTTGTCTCGCAACCGACCAAACCTGAGATGCCCAACCCAATCACCAACATGATTGGCCATACGGGACTTCTATCAAGGTTACACGTTGACGAACGATGGGTACGCATAAAGGCAATCCGAAATTTCTTGATAGTTCGAGGTGTTGAATACCACGTACGGCTCGCACGTGTTCCAGTTATTAACGTATTACAACCTTGTTTTTTTTCAATTCTAACTTGGATAAATCCGCGAGTTTGAACCGTTTTGCCCGGAATCACCGGCAAAATGTGAATCCGCCTCCCGCAAGTCAAGTGAGACTTTCCAAGAACGGATCCGGCAACGCCGTTGGGCGTTTCCGTTTTTGGCCATTATCCTCGCTCGTCGATCGAGGTTGAATCCAACTCGCAGGATGGTGCCAAGCAAACCTCGATCGCCTGCGGTTGGAGACCTCAAGCACCGTTGAACTGACCCGCCCGGCGACGGGTAATCTCCAGGACCCGTTCGTGCAGGTGCCCATTGGAGCCGACCGCTTCTCCCGCATCGATCCTCGCCGTGCCGGCCCAATCGGTAAACCGTCCACCCGCTTCTTCAATGATCGGTTGCACGGCAGCCGCATCCCAAATATTCAATATCGGATCAATCATCAGATCCACCCGCCCGGTGGCCACCAACAGGTAGCCGTACACGTCGCCCCAGGTTCGGGCGAAATAGGTGGCGTCGGTCAATTCCGTCCATACGTCTACCGAATTCCGACGCGCAAACGTTTCCGCTTCTGTGGTCACCACGACCGCCTCCGACAGGTCGGTCTGGCTGGAAACCGATGCCCGGGTTGGCGCTTCGTTGCCTCGAAAATGCCAAGCCCCCTGATTGCGACAGGCATAAATCCCCTCATCCAATCCTGGAAAATAAACGCTGCCAATCGTTGCACAGCCGAGGATTTCGATTCCGATCATCGTGCCGAACAACGGAACTCCCGAGATGAAACTCTTCGTGCCGTCGATCGGATCCAGGATCCAGCGCACGTCCGGATTCCCCTGTTTGTCATCGAATTCTTCACCCAGGATAGAATCTTCAGGAAATTCACGTTCAATTTCCCGCCGCAAAAACTGCTCGGTCTCCTGGTCGGCAATGGTCAACGGGGAATTGTCCGTTTTCTTCTGCAAGACAAACTGATCGGTTTGAAAGTAGGCCAGGATAATGTCGCCCGATTGCTTAACAATCCGGTTGGCCAACTCCAGTCGTTCGTTCACCAAAGACACGGTCATCTATTTCTTTCCTTTAACTGAAAACCGACCGGCTGAATGGTGACTGATCCGAACCAATACAAAACAACCGCGTCATGTCAGGCTTCTTCTGTATCCTCGGCATCCCCTTCGCCCGCGGGAACCTTGGCAAAAAAAGCATGCAAAAACAACAGGATAGCGCCGATCACCAACAAGCTGTCGGCAATATTGAAATTGGGCCATGGATCAAAAAAAGGCACTCCTTCTAAACGGAAGAGTATCCAGTCCCTGACATTGTCGCGGACCGCTTCTGGGAATCCCTGCACATAACCCCATCCCAGACGATCATACAAATTGCCAATAATGCCGGCGGTCACAAGTCCCAGAGCCGTCGTCAACCAACGATCACGGGCAGCCCGCCAAATAAACAACCAACAAAAAATGCCGATCAAGGCACCGATAGAAATCGTGGCAAAGACCCAGCTGTAACCGGCACCGAGCCCAAACAGGGCACCCGGATTATGGGATGTCTGAATCCCAAAGACGCCCTCCCACCACCAATGAGCCGGTTGAGGAATTCCTGCGTCCGGCAATTCGGGATTGTAGTAACGACTGAAAGCATAGGACTTGGTCCAAAGATCCAGTCCGGCACCCAATATCATCAGGCAAAAAAACAGGACGTAGCGATTACCTCGAACCGCTACGTCCTTTGATTGGTTTTCCGTGGAATCGTCAGAACTAGTAGTTCTCAGACTCGAGTTGGCTGGCGCACTTGACACAATACGGTGTATACGGAATGGTTTTTAAACGCATTTTCGGGATTCTACCCGAACATTCAATGCAAGAACCATAAACGCCTTCTTCGATTCGTTCAAGTGCGGCTTCGATTTGAGACAGTGTTTCACCCTCGTTATTCATCAACAAAATGGTGTTGTCTTGCTCAAAGGTGTCGCTTCCGATATCGGCAATATGACTCGGAACCGATGAACTCCCAGAACCGCCACCTGACGATTTGGACAAGGCAGCATTGGCCAAAGTCGAAACATCGCCCCGCAATCTTGCCCTTAAAATAAGTAACATTTCTTTAAAGGGCTTCACTTCGGTTTTCTTCATTTTTGCCATCTCTGTTCTCCGTTGACTAGCTAAGGCCGGCGGGATGAGCTAAACAGTTGCCGTACCTACGCAGCGAGCGGCACATTCTATGTAGGGTGCTACCGATAGTCAAATATTCCTTTTTAAATTCCGACAATTTGCTCATAAACCCTTACAATAAAGTCACTTCCAGCGGTATAACCCGTTTTTCTTGCCACGCTTAGCCACCCGAAAACGGGGGGTTACTGCCACGTTGAAGTCGCGTATTACACGGAATACACTACGCCGTTTAGTTCCCGCGTGTTCACTAAAAAATTCGATCCCTGTCGTTAGACCGAGCCAATTGTGAGCCTCAATTCCGAGTCATTTCAAAAGTGTATTTGGCCCGCCTGCGGCGCAACGTTTGATTTGGCACAAACTCTGGTTGCCTGTCCAAATTGCGGCAATCTATTAGACATTTGCTATGACTGGGACCATCTACCAGTCCCGAAAAACCTCGATTATTTCGAACAATTCTGGTCGCAGCGACGGAATCCGCAAAGATTTAGCGGAGTCTGGCGATTCCATGAATTACTGCCGTTTGCCGACTTGGAAGATTGTTTGACCATTGGAGAAGGCCAAACGTCGTTGCAGCAGGCCGATCGGCTTGCCGCCGAGGTCGGCCTTCCGCCTGGAAACCTGATGTTGCAATACGAGGGTTTTAATCCTTCAGGCAGTTTCAAGGATAACGGAATGGCCGCGGCACTGACCCACGCTTCCATCCAAGGCGCCGAATTTGCCGCCTGCGCCTCGACAGGAAACACCAGTGCCAGTTTGGCCATGTTCGCCGCCGTAACGGGAGCGGTAAAAGCGATCGTTTTCGTTGGGTCTGGAAAAATCGCATATGGCAAACTTTCACAAGCGTTGGACTACGGCGCTTGCACCATTCAGATCGATGGCGATTTTGACGATGCCATGCAACGCGTTCGCCAGGTTTGCCCAGAGCTGGGAATCTACCTGGTCAACAGTGTCAACCCATTTCGACTGGAAGGACAAAAGACCATCATGTTGCGCGTCCTTGAAAGTCTTCAATGGCAGCCACCTGACTGGATCGTCGTTCCGGGCGGAAATCTTGGTAATAGCAGTTCGTTTGGAAAGATCTTTGGCGAACTGAAAATGCTGGGTTTAATCGATCGCATTCCGAGGATTGCCGTTATCAATGCCGAGGGAGCTTCGACCCTAAATCATTTGTACAACCAGAAAAATTTTCGTTGGCAACAGGGCCAGTTTTCTACCACCAAAGCCCAGGACTACTTTGATGTCATGCGGAAGTCCAATGCAACGGCCAACACCGTTGCAAGTGCCATCGAAATCAACTTCCCCGTCAATCTGGCGAAATGCCTGAGAGCATTGGAAATCACCGATGGTGTGGTTCGCGATGTCACTGACGAGGAGATCCTCGATCATAAAGCGATGATTGCACGGCATGGCTTTGGCTGCGAACCAGCCAGTGGTGCCAGCTTGGCGGGCGTCCGCAGGTTGCGCGAAGAAGGACTCATTTCCGACTCAGACCGCGTCGTTTGCATACTAACTGGACATGTTTTAAAGGATCCCAACGTCACGGTCGGTTATCACACCGATCAAGCATGGCGGGAAGAGCAAGGCATTCGCCAAGCCACGTTTGCAAATCCACCCGTTACGGTTCCCAACGAACTCGAGCAAATCATTGCTGCGATCAATCAATCGCATTAACAAGAGGGTTTTCATGACAAGTGTTTCAATTCACGGTGCCGCCGGCCGGATGGGAAAACGGCTGGTTGACCTGGTAGCCAGCGACGAACAGGTCTCGCTGGTTGCGGCTATCGAAGCGGCCAACCATCCCCTGATTGGACAGGATGCGGGAAGCGTGGCTGGCATCGCGCCGATTGGCATCCCGCTAACAGCCGAATTGCCACCAGGCCAACAGGTCGTGATTGATTTTTCACAGGCCGAGGCAGTCGATGGTATCCTGGACCAATGTCTGGAGACCAAGCTGCCATTGGTTATGGCCACCACAGGTTTCGGTTCTGAAACGTCCGCCCGAATGGAAGCAGCCAGCCAGATCATCCCGATTGTTTGGGCGCCCAACATGAGCCTTGCGGTCAATCTGACCATGAAACTTTCAGAAATTGCAGCGGCCGCACTTCAGGATTCCGGTAATCGCGTCGATGTCGAGATCATTGAAACCCACCATCGTTTCAAAGCAGATGCTCCCAGCGGCACCGCGTTGAAGTTTGGTGAATTGATTGCTGGCCCGTTGAAAATCGATCGCCACCAACATGGTCGCCAGGGAACAACCGGGACGCGAGACAGTAATGAAATTGGCTATCATGCGATCCGGGCAGGAGACGATGCTGGCCAACATACAATCCTGTTCGGAATGATGGGTGAAAAGATAGAATTACGAGTGGCAGCGTCGAACCGGGATTGTTACGCGCTGGGTGCCATCGCGGCCGCCAAATTTCTTGGCAACAAGCCCGCCGGTATGTACAGCATGTACGATGTCCTCGGCTTGAATTAACACTTCAACCAAATCCTACAAAGGTCAAGTATGGCCAAGTGTGACGAAGGCTATCTTTGCAGCATCTGTGGTCAAGATGTGGAGAATGTGACCTCCAGTGACCTCTATCTGCGGTTTGTGATCGGTCAGCTCGACCCGGAGCTGCTGCATACCAGTCCGGAAAAACACATTCTCTGCAATCCGGAACTGGCCCAGTTCATCGTCGCCGACGATTTCAAACCGGTCGCGGTGGATGGTCCATTCTCTAAAACACAACTGGACCCCGCCTTCGTTGCCGTGCAGGAGAAGTTGGTGACGCGGGGGTGGAATCGATTGAAAGAGATTCACAAGTTCCGGGATGTTTCCATCCTCGAGTTCCCGCTGCCGGAAGTCATTGAAAAGCTGAATTCTCGCAAGGATTAACAGGAACGCAAATTCCAACCTCTGTCACCTGGCGTCATGAACCTTTCAATCGGCGGGCAGATGATCAGGAAACTGGTGCCGGCCGGCATCATCCATAATTAGCTCATCCTGGGAGACAACCGCCTTCAATGACAACGGTCCATGCAGGTGTGGAAACGGCTCGCCATCAGCAGAGGGCTCCCATTGCAACGCATCGCCCAGTATTTGGGCGTCTACCCCGACCAACATCAGATCGTCTTGACCGCGAAAAAACCGGGCTGCTGTCTGGCGAACCTGGTTGGCTGCCGAAAAATGGATAAACCCGTCGGTAATATCGATTTCGGCCCCCGTAAACAGGCCCGTCTCTAGCGCCTTGTTCCACGCATCCCGCGCTACGATTTTGTAGATAATGGATGACATTCCCAAACCCTTATACAATGCATTGACGAACCGTGATTTGAGCCATTACAGCCACAATCTTCAATACTGAAAGCCAACTGGAAACCATGTATCAAATGAAATTGGCTATGGCGGCCGGATGCACCTGGCTCGTTCTGTTTGCCGTGATGGGGATGGCGCAGGAAACCGAGACCCGCTCCCCTGAGCGTTGGGAAAAAAATATCCGGAAATTCGAGGCCAAGGACCGGCAGGAAATGCCGGAAAATGACGGGGTTCTGTTCGTTGGGTCGTCTTCGATTCGACTTTGGGACACCCCCGCTTCGTTTCCTGGTGAAACGATTATCAACCGCGGTTTTGGCGGCTGTGAAATTTCCGATGTGAATCATTTTTTTGATCGAGTCGTGGCCCCGTACCAACCGCAGATCATCGTGTTCTATGCCCGTGACAACGACATCGCAAGCGGAGAAACGGCCGAATCCGTGGTGGCCGATTTTAAGACGTTTTGGAAGTCCGTCGGCCGTCAAATCCCCGACTGCACCGTCATTTACATCCCGATTAAACCGAGCCTGTCACGTTGGAACTTATGGCCCCGGATGCGCAACGCCAATCAAACAATCAAACAGTTTGCCAAACAGAATTACAACTTGCGGTTCGCCGACATTGTTTCACCCATGCTCAATTCCGAGGGGAAACCAAGACCTGAACTGTTTGTTAAGGACGGGTTACATTTGAATGCCAAGGGTTACCAGATCTGGACGAGGGTCATTCAAGGCCTGCTGAAAGAAACGAAAAAAGGCATGGTGGTAGACGCCCCGGACCTGACACGTCATGGAGAAACGGGAAACGTTTCAGGAACCGTCTTGGTCACAGATTCAGAACAGGACGGACCCTGGAAAGTTGATTATCGATTTAATGATCAACCTTGGAGAGCGATGAAAAACGTTGGCGACGCCCGCCACTGGCTATTCAGCTACCCAGCGGAACTCGCCTACGGCCAGCATCAACTGGACATTCGCCTGTCGCCAACCCAGGGGAGCAGCCGTACCGTATCACGATCGATCAAAGTGATCGAAGAATGATCCGTCTGCCAACACTCACCGATGAGCCGTGCTGGATCACTGACTCTTGGATTCCAATGTTTCCAACGGAACCAGTTCGCCCTCTTCGGCCGCCAGTTTGCGAATGTCCTCGGTGATTTTCATCGAACAATACTTGGGGCCACACATACTGCAGAAGTGCGCGCTTTTAAAAGTATCCTGAGGCAACGTTTCGTCGTGGTAGGTTTTCGCCGTATCGGGATCCAGGGCCAGTCGGAATTGCTCGTTCCAATCGAACTCGAAACGTGCTTTGGACAACGCGTTGTCTCGATCCTGGGCCCCGACCCGGCCACGAGAAACATCCGCCGAGTGCGCCGATATCTTATAGGCGATCACACCTTGTTTGACATCCTCATTATTAGGCAGTCCCAAATGCTCCTTGGGCGTCACGTAACACAACATGGCCGCGCCATACCAGCCTGCCATCGCGGCCCCAATCGCACTGGTGATATGGTCGTACCCGGGCGCCACATCCGTCACCAGTGGTCCCAGCACGTAAAACGGGGCCCCGTTACAGACTTCAATCTGCCGTTTGACATTCATCTCAATTTGATGCATCGGTATATGCCCGGGACCTTCGACCATGACCTGGGTTCCACGTTCCTGCCCGCGGCGCGTTAATTCCCCGAGCACGTCGAGCTCTGCAAATTGAGCGTCGTCGCTGGCATCGGCGATACTGCCTGGTCGCAATCCGTCACCCAGGCTCCATGTCACGTCGTATTGGCGCATGATGTCGCACAAGTCGTCAAAGCAGTCGTACAACGGGTTTTGTTTTCGATGGACCATCATCCACTTGGCGATAAGCGATCCTCCCCGCGACACAATCCCGGTCACTCGCTGCGTGGTAAGGTGCAAGTGTTCCATCAGGATCCCGCAATGCACCGTCATGTAATCGACGCCCTGTTGGGCCTGGTGTTCGACCATGTCCAGAAAATGCTGAGCCCTCATATCTTCAATATTACCACCCAGCTCTTCGAGCATCTGGTAAATCGGCACGGTTCCAATCGGTACGGGCGACGTATCAATAATGGCAGCGCGAATGTTGTCGATATCTTTCCCCGTGGAAAGATCCATCACGGTATCCGCACCGTAATGAACGGAGGTATGCAATTTTTCCAATTCACCCTGGATGTCACTGGTGACGGCACTGTTGCCAATGTTGGCGTTGATCTTGCATTTGGCGGCCATCCCAATGCACATCGGTTCCAGTCGTTTTGAAAGGTGAACCTTGTTGGCAGGAATCACCATCCGCCCGGCTGCAACTTCCCCGCGGATCAACTCTGGAGCGAGCGATTCCCGCTCCGCGCAAAATTCCATTTCCGAAGTAATCTCGCCGGCTTGGGCACGTACGATCTGAGTGGTCATTCATTTCTCCATATCATTGAAGCCAGTCCTGGGCACCGGCCATAACCGCAACAGGCAGCATCCTAACAACTTGCCCGGCTTTTGGACAGCAGCGCAAAAAGATAACGCATTGGGCGCATTCGAAAGATTTCCAGGACTTGTAATGGTGTCTGCGCGAAACGGCCTCAAGCGGGAATTCCAACCCGACAACCGTTGGCAGTAACCCATTAAGTCTCAACGCCGGCTGTCGTTCATTTCTTTTTTTTCGCCTCTTTTTGCTTCGCCTTCGGTTTGGGTTGAGGGCAAGGAAAAACATCACATCGCTCAGCGTATTTTTGCCACTGGTCGGCCATTTTCCGGACCCGCTCCGGCTGCTGGCTGGCCAAGTCGTTCTGCTCAACTCGATCGACCGACAGGTCATACAGCTCCCAGTTAACTGGCTGACTGCGGTCTGCCATTTTACCTTTGGCAACCAATTTCCATTGACCGTCCCGGACGGCCCGATTGCCCTCGTGTTCCCAGAACAGCCAACGGTCGATCGGCTGATCTTCAAAGGCGGTGACCAATGACTGCCCCTCCAGCGGCTTGATCGGAATATCATCCCGTCGGGTTGGATAATCCGCCGAGGCCACATCGACACAGGTCGCCATCAAATCAACCAGGTGAGCCGGTTGATGACGCAGTTCGTTTTTCTGATCAATCCCGGCCGGCCAATGGGCAATTAACGGGGTTGAAATGCCGCCTTCGTGAACCCAATGCTTGTATTCACGAAAAGGCGTATTGGAAACATTGGCCCAATTTTTTCCATAACCTATGTAGGTATCGGCGGGACCCGGCATGATGCGACCTCTGAGAATGGGCCAACCATCCCGCGTCTGTTTCGGCACCGAACCAAAATAGTGAACCAGATCCACCGGCAGAGGTTGCAGGGTGGGCGCTTCAGCCCGGACCGGCTTTTTGCCGCCTCGTCCACATCCCTCGGCACAACCGCCGTTATCCTGCAGAAACAGGATCAACGTATTGTCATATTGGCCCGTTTCTTTCAAGGCAGCCACGATGCGACCGATCCCCTGGTCCATCTGGTCGACCATGGCGGCATACACTTCCATGCAAGCCGCTTCCCATGGCTTGTCATCGATTCCATCCCATTTGCCGACGGCCGGATTCAACTGGGTATCGTCCGCAACCAAACCGATACGTTTCATCTTCTTCAGTCGTTTTTTTCGTACGGCCTGGTAGCCCGCATCGTACATTCCGTCATATTTCTGGATGTCGCGAGGCCTGGCGTGCATCGGCCAGTGGGCTGCCGTATACGAGACGTACATAAAAAAGGGTGTGTTCGGTTTGTGTTCCTTCACGAACTTGACGGCATTGTCACTGATGGCATCGGTAAAGTGGTAAGGCTCGGTCGGCTTGTATTGGGAATCGTTGACACAGGTAATCAACTCGTTCCCGCGAACCAGCGAATTGGGATCCCACAGGCTGGACGCGCCATTAATAATTCCGTAGTAACGATCAAACCCCCGCTGCTGGGGCCAGTTAAACTTTTCCGATTCATCTTTGGGATTCACATGTTTCGTTACGTGCCACTTACCTGTCATGTAGGTTGAATAACCGGCCGGCTTGAGCACCTCTGCGATCGTCATACTGGACCGGTTCAGCTCACCTCGATAACCCTCCAGCCCCTGGTCGTTCATCATCCAGCCAACCCCAGCCTGGTGTGGATACAGACCGGTTAACAGTGAGGCCCGCGTCGGACAACAGCGAGCCGTATTGTAAAACTGTGTGAACCGAAGACCGTTGGCAGCCAACTGGTCCAGGTTGGGTGTATTGATTTCTCCCCCGTAACATCCTATGTCGGAGTATCCCATGTCGTCCGACATGATCACGATAATGTTGGGTTGCTTTGACGCACCCTCTTCAACAGCGAAGAGCGGAGCGGCAATCGTCAGTATGACCCACGATGTGGTTAGCAAGATGAAGCGGTTCACGAACAAATCTCCGTTGATGCAGCAGGACAGGGCCCCACCCCGCACAGGAGGTAGAACGACCGTTTATTCAAGATTGCCAGTAATCATAGATATTTCAACCACCTATTGTTACCAGTATTAACCACAAACTGGTAGAATGGGAAATTCCGGATCCAATTTCATCTTGATTTCAATCGTTTCTGACAGGCTCCAACAATGACCCGTTCCATGATTTTCAGCGCCATGACCTGTGTCTGTCTCGCACTGTCCGTTTTGACGCCCCATGTGTGTGCCCAGCGGGCGGCGGCTAAAACTGCCAACCAGGAGAAAATGAACCTGATTGTGATCATGACGGACGAACACAACTTTAGAACGCTCGGTTGTTACCGAAAAACGATGGAGGGCCGCCAGGCCTACATGTGGGGCCCCGATGTGGTCGAAACACCCCACATTGATTCGATCGCAGAGCAGGGAGCCCTGTGCTCGAGTTTCTATGCAACGACACCCGTTTGCAGCCCCTCCCGAGCGTGCCTTATTTCCGGTCTGTATCCACAAAAAACGCCGGTCGTCACGAACAATATCCCGCTCAATGACAACGTCGTCAGTTTTGCCGAAATCCTCGGCAAGCAAGGCTACGCGACCGGCTTTGCCGGCAAGTGGCACCTCGACGGAACGGCCAAACCGGGCTGGGCCCCCAAACGTAAATTCGGTTTTGAGGATAACCGGTTCATGTTTAACCGGGGACACTGGAAAAAACTGGCGCTGACTTCAACGAGTGCCAAGGTCGCCGCGCGAAAAAACGGTCAGCCCAGTTACAACGTCGATGGCGCCGATGAGCAAACGTTTACCACTGATTTCCTGATGGATCGACTGATCGACTTCGTCGACAAAAACCAGTCCAAGCCATTTTGCTACATGGTCAGCCTGCCAGACCCGCACGGCCCGGATACAGTCAGGGAGCCGTACGCTTCGATGTATAAAGATCACAACTACTTAAAACCAACCACGTTCGACAAACCGTCGGAAGGCCTGCCGGCCTGGGGACAAAAACAGAAATCGGGATTCGGCATGGCCAGTTATTACGGGATGGTCAAATGCATCGACGACAACATGGGGCGGCTCATCCAACACCTCGGCAAGGCCGGAATCCTCGACCGGACCATCATCGTCTTTACATCCGATCACGGAGATCTGCGAGGCGAGCACCACCGACAAAACAAAGGGGTGCCATACGAAGGTTCGACACGAATCCCTTTCCTGATCCGGTTTCCCGGAAAAATTAAACCGGGAACTCAAATCGACCAGGCACTGAGCAGCATCGATTTCGCACCTACCATTTTGCCGATGATGGGGATCCAAACCGATCAGCCGTTTGATGGTCGCAACGCCTCATCGCTGTTTCAATCGCAACCGGCCAAGGATTGGAAAGATATCTCCATTGTGCGAGGCACGGGAGAGAAACAGGGATGGCTGATGGCCGTGACGGATCGTTACAAACTGGTCGTTTCAGCAACAGATCCTCCCTGGCTGTTTGACCTCGAGCGCGATCCGGACGAAGTCGCCAACGTGTTTGCCCACCCCGGTTACCGAGAAATCGCCCGAGAATTAGCAACCGCGTTGCAACAGTATGGTCAACAGCACCAAGACCCGTTTATCCAGCCTGCCAAGGTCAATGCCGACCTCACCTGGGCCATCGCTGGTTCGGGAGAATACCCGGGGCGGTAGACACAAAAGTTCTGCTAAGTCCTTTGCTTGAACAGCAAACCATCGATACACTGGGAAATAGTCCGTATTTCAACTGAAGTACTTTAACCGACCTTTGGCCACTCGTTTTGGTGACAAGTATCATGAGGCATTATTCGACGTTCTGTTGTTCCCTGTTGACCCTGGTGCTTTTTGCGACGAACGCAGAGGCACTCCAATCCGCATCTGCCGCTGCTAAAAAACCAGCACCCCAGGACGCCCAGACCGACAACGATTTTGCCTACCAGGGGGAGTATTTGGGAAACCTGGATCTCGACGGGGCGCCCGCGCGATACGGAGTTCAAGTCATTGCCACCGGCAAGGGAACTTTTAAAGCTGTGTTGTACAAGGGTGGGCTGCCGGGTGCCGGCTGGGATCAATCCGAACGATATGAATGGGATGCGACTGGAAAATTCGTGGCACAGGGCAGCATTGATCCCTTTACGGGTCGCCAAGGCCTG
Organism: Mariniblastus sp.; assembly: GCA_014237975.1. Taxonomy (GTDB): domain Bacteria; phylum Planctomycetota; class Planctomycetia; order Pirellulales; family Pirellulaceae; genus Mariniblastus. The sequence goes on from JABACA010000035.1 coordinate 13,810, forward strand.
GTTCAATTCCAGGGCGACAAACACGGCGACGTGGTGATCCAGGACGGCGTCTTCACCTTGATGAACCGCCGGGGAATGATTGCCGGTAAATTGAAAAAGGTCAATCGCAAGAGCGAATCCCTTGGCGTCAAACCGGTCGCCAATGCGGTCGTTCTGTTTGATGGTAAAACGGCCAACGGTTGGAAGAATGGCAAAATCACCGACGACGGACTGCTGATGCAGGGAACCACCAGCGAGAAGACGTTTGATGACTTCAAATTGCATCTGGAGTTTCGACTGCCCTACATGCCGCAAAAGTCAGGGCAGGGGAGAGGCAACAGCGGGATCTATGTACAGGGACGCTGGGAGGTCCAAATGCTGGACTCGTTCGGACTGACGGGCGAGCAAAATGAATGTGGAGGCATCTACTCGGTCGGTAAACCTGACGTCAACATGTGTCTCCCGCCACTCGCCTGGCAGACTTACGATATCGACTTTACCTCGGCCAAATATGACGAAAACAACCAACTCAAATCAAATGCCCGGATGACGGTTTGGCACAACGGAGTCAAGATCCACGATGATGTTGAAATGCCTGACCGGAAAACGACTGCCGCTCCGGTCAACGTTGGCCCTAGCCCCGGTCCGATTTTCCTGCAGGACCATGGTAACCCGGTTCGCTACCGCAACATCTGGTTGGTGGAAAAGAAGCCGAAGAAGCAATGATTGGGCAGCCCTCGGGGTTGTACGATCATACTGTTACTTTCTGAATCAACGTCTCCCATACCCTGTTTGAATTGATGCGACTGTTCGAAGGCACCGAGTTTGATCGCCCGCCAAAATGTGATGAATGTGGACAATTGCTGGAGGACTGCCGATGTCCACCAGCCGCCATTGCAGAAGTTCCCGCCGAAAGACAGACACTTCGGGTGGGAGTCGAGAAACGCAAGAAAGGCAAGATCGTCACCGTCATTCGCGATCTTGCCGACACGAACAGTCACGCCGACCTGCTGACAACGTTGAAATCATCCTGCGGGGCGGGTGGCACGCTGCAAGATAGCTCAACCATCGAAATTCAGGGGGAGCATGTCCAACGAATCCGTCAGTTGTTGAAAGCGCGCGGCTTCAAATTACGCAATGGATGAATCTTGTTAGATCATCCATCTTGAAACGGTCGGAGGGACTGGGCAGAAGTCCTGTCTGGGACACCACGCTGCAGGGCCGCTGAAACCACCGCACGACGAGTTTTTCGAGGCGAGATTTGGGTCTCCACAAGCCGCTGGAGGATGTTCCTCAACCCAAATCAGCCAGGCAACCTAACCATTTAGGGAAACCGGAAGGGCCAATTTCGCTTCTTTTCCTTTTAAATGCGTTGAATTCTTTTTTTCGCAGGTCAACGGATAGCCTGCAAGGTTAAAGAAGGGTAAAAAAAAGGTCTCGTAATATTAATGGAGATACACATGAAAAGCACTTTATACGCATTTTTGGTCGCCGCTTTCTTCGCTTGCTGTCTAGGTTGCGGGGGCCCCAGTGGCCCTGGTGGTGAAGCCTACACACACTCCACCGAATGGAATGAGTTTTCACAGGGGAAGAAGGAAGAGAATCAGCAAATGCAAGTCGATGCATTGGAGAAGATCTTGGCAAAAGATCCTGCAGCGGTTTCCCCCAATGGACAGCCAATTAAAACCTTGTTGGATTATGCGAAAGAAGGGAAACTTCAAGACTAACTCATCAGGTTGAGATTCATCTACCCTCCAGCATTGGAGGGTAGATTCTACCTCGCACCGCCTCGGGATCAGTCGGCATTGCTGAATTGACTGATCGGTCATTGGATTCGACGATGGCCTCGATGGCCTTCTAACCAACCAAGTCGACCTTCATAGCTGACACGTTTCGATTCGTGTCAACGGGTAACCTGTTTTAGAGATAACCCGATCCTTTTGCGCTCGATGTCAACCTCCAACACCTTGACTCTTACGACATCGCCGACCGAGACAATTTCTCCGGGCTGTTCGACGAATTCGTCGGCCATTTCTGAAATGTGAACCAGGCCATCCTGATGGACTCCCAAATCAACAAACGCTCCAAAATTGGTCACATTGGTAACGCTCCCCTCCAACACCATCCCTTGTTTCAAATCCTCAATATGATCAATCCCTTCCGTAAATTGCGCGACACGAAACTGGCTCCGCGGATCGCGTCCCGGTTTGGACAATTCGTCGAGGATATCGTGAATGGTCGGCAATCCAGCTTGATCGGTAACGTAATCAGCTGCCTTCAGCCGCTCCACCAAAGCGGCATTACCGATCAACTGCCCACTGGTGACTCCCAGGCATTGGGACATTTGCTCGACGATGTCATAACTTTCCGGGTGGACAGCCGAATTGTCCAGGCGGTTCTTGCCAGCACGAATTCTTAAAAAGGCCGCCGACTGTTCAAACGCCTTGGCTCCCAGTTTGGCCACCTGCAAAAACTGCTGACGCCGTTCAAACCTCCCCTTTTGATCCCGGTGTTGCACGATTTGATCCGCCAGTTTCGGACCGATTCCCGCAACGTGAGACAGTAACGGGGCACTGGCCGTATTGACGTCCACCCCCACGGAATTCACACAGGACTCGACCTCGCGGGCCAAGCTTTTTTTCAACAGCACCTGATTCACATCATGCTGGTATTGTCCAACGCCAATCGATTTTGGATCAATCTTGACCAGCTCCGCCAGCGGGTCCTGCAATCGATGCGCAATGCTGATTGCGCCACGAACCGTCACATCGAGTTCGGGATACTCGCTGGCCGCCAACTCGCTGGCCGAGTAAATCGAAGCCCCTGACTCGCTCACCATGACCTTGCTCAATGACAGGTTCTTTTTCTGAATGAGCTCCGAAACGAATTGATCCGTTTCCCGAGATGCTGATCCATTGCCTATTGCGATCAACTCGACCGAAAATTGCTGGATCATCTTGTGCAACTTGATCGATGCACCAATCGTATCATTTTTTGGAGGGGTAGGATAAATCGTGTCGGTGGCAAGATATTTTCCGGTTTCGTCAACCACCGCCAATTTACATCCCGTTCGAAATCCAGGATCGATCCCCAGCGTCACTTTCGCTCCTGCCGGCGGCGCGAGCAAAAGTTCCCGCAGGTTTTTGGCGAACACCTCCGTCGCCTCATCATCCGATTGGATTTTAAGTTCTTGCATTACGGCGGATTGCATGGCCGGGAACAGTAATCGTCGATAACAGTCCTCGACCGTGGCCAACAGTTCGTTGCGAAATTCGAATGCCTGCTGGTGAACCCATTTTGCTTTGAGGCGGCGCAGGATCCGCTGATCGTCGACCGACAAAGAAACGTTGAGAACACCTTCGGATTCGCCCCGCTTTATACCCAGAAAACGATGAGAGGGAATTCGACCCACCGATTCACGGTGATCAAAATAGACCTCAAACTTTTTACCCAAACCGTCCTTTCCTCGCTTGACGCGGGAGACAATCTGTCCGGTTCCCATCGCTTCGACCAGTAACTCGGCGCGAGTATCCAGGTCTTCCGACCAGGTTTCAGCAACAATGTCACAGGCTCCCGCCAGTGCCGCCCGGGTGTCGGGTACGTCGTTTTTGGAATCAACAAAGTGGTCAAGAATTGATTGACGATCCTGGTCCAGTCGTTGTTGTTGCAACAACAGATCAGCCAACGGCTGTAAACCCCGTTCCCTTGCAGCCGTCGCTCGCGTCCTGCGTTTCGGTTTGAACGGCAAATAAAGTAGTTCCAGAACCTGTCGGTCATGGCATTCAAATACCCGGTCGTACAGCTCGTCCGTCAATTGACCGCTCGATTGAATCGTCTTCAGAATCGTCGTTTTCCGCTGGGCCAATTCCCGTGTTCGTTCGAGTAAATCCTCGATTGCCCGCAGCTCAATTTCGTCGAGACCATGGGTGGCCTCTTTTCGATACCGCGCAATGAAGGGAATGGTATTGCCCGAGTCCAACAACTCAATCGAGCGGCGAATGGGTCGCGGCTTGAGGTTGAGTTCCAGGGCAATCTGGTTCACCGTTCTGGCAAGATCAAAGCATTGGAACCGAGTTTGGGACATGAGAAACAGATTTCGCAAACATGGAAATGATTTAGGAAAAGGTGATGCCCACCGGAGAGCCAGGTATTTTCCACGGTGCAGCAACCAATGTCAATTTTCAGTTAATTTCAGCCAGCGTTCTTCATTTTGCTGCAACTCCTGGCTAATCTCGGTAAAACGAGCATGCAACTTCAAGGCTTCACTGGCATCCGTCGTGTCGAGCAATTGTTGATTAAGGGATTTCTTATCCGCTTCCAGCGCCGTGATCTTTTGCTCGAGTCGCTTGATTTCCTTCTGTTGTTTACGGTTCATTTTCTGGGTTTGCCGTTCGGCGGGTACATCCGGCGGTTCGGGTTGACGCCTGGCAGCCGACTGATGCACTCGTTCTCCCTCGGCAATTTCCTGGTTGATCGAGTAGAGGTAGGCATCGTAATTACCCATGTAATTACGAGCATTCCCATCACGCACTTCGATAATATTGGTTGCGACCCGGCTCATGAAGTGTCGATCGTGGCTGGTAAACAGGATCGTGCCTTTGTAATCAAAGAACGCCCTGGCCAGTGCTTCTACCGTCTCCACATCCAGGTGGTTACCCGGTTCGTCCAGCACCAGGATGTTATGGTCCCCCAGCAACAACCCGGCCAGGCACAAACGAGCCCGTTCGCCACCGGAGAGAACTTTGATTTTCTTCTGAACGTGGGAATCTCGAAACAACAGTGCGCCGGCCAACGCCAGTATGTCCTGAGTCGTCGTACCTGGCATCGCCTGGTATTCCAAATACTCCAACACGGTTTTCTTCTCTGGCAGTGTCGAGTAAACATGCTGCGCATAGGTACCAATATCGCTTGCATGCCCCCACTTCACATCGCCACCGAGTAAATCCAACGACCCCACCAATGATCGCAACAAGGTCGTCTTGCCCTGTCCATTATCACCAACAATCGCTGCGCGTTGTCCATGTTCAATCTCAAGATTGATATTTTCAGCAACCTCGTGGTCGGGGTAACCGATCGTCAAATCAGCTGTCCTCAATACGGTGCCTTGCCTGGGGTTTACCCGGGGAGCCCGGATGCAGGCAGTTCGCTCCATGCCGGCGATCTCGGTCGTTTGCAACCGGTCCAGTTGCTTTTGTTTTGAGCGGGCCTGGCTGGCCGTGTTCGCTCCAGCTCGATTCTTGTCGATAAACCGCTTCAGCTGTTTCTGCTTGGTCACAATCGACTGATTGACTTTCAAGTCATGTTCCACACGTTCGGCCTGGTACTGGATAAATTCTTCGATCTTGCCCGGATACAATGTCAACTTGCCGCGGGACAGGTCGAGCGTTTGATCGCATGTCCCTTTCAAAAATGCGCGGTCGTGGGAAACAACAAGAATGCCACCGCGAAAATTTCTTAAAAAATGCTCCAACAGGATCTGGGTTCTCAAATCCAGGAAGTTGGTTGGCTCGTCGAGCAACAACAGATTCGGTTCGTGCAGCAGCAATGCCGCCAACTTGACCCGTGTTTGCCAACCACCGGACAAACTCGAAACCGGACCAGCAAGGTAGTCGCCTTTCAATTCGAACTTGCCGGCAACCTCACCGCACTTCCATTCCGCTTGACCGCTGTCGCGCTGCAGAAACTCGATCGTAGTTTCGCCCGGTAGAAACGGATCGTGTTGCCTGAGATACCCAACTCGCAGTCGCGGGTGCGCGACCAGTTGTCCGGAATCCAGCTCTTCTTCACCCAGCATGATCCTCAGCAACGTCGATTTCCCGGCGCCATTTCGGCCCACGAAGCCAACCTTGGCACCCTCGACAATCGATGCTTCGGCACCGTCGAGCAACACCTGATCGCCATAGCTCTTGTGCGCGTTATTGATTTGAATTAGGACAGCCACGGCAATCTTGGAGTCTGGAAAAAGTAATCAGAAAAGGACGATTAAAATTGATCGGTTTGCTGACGTCAACATCCATCCCGACAAAGAACGCTACCGATCGGGCACCCATTCAAATGGACTCAAAAAACAGAACGAACCAGATGATCAGGGCAGCCGTCCCTCCGCCCACCAGCAATAACGACCCAATCCATCCCAACCGACTGGCGATCTGGGTCGACCGCCGCTGGCTCTCGGCCAGCTTTTTCTCGTCTATAGCACGTAAATCCCGACGAGCTCGATAGCGAACCAACGGCGCCAGTGGCCAGACCAACAGCCCCAAGATGCCCAATGTCAACAGGGAAGCACCCCGCTCCTGGTACCGCCCTGGATCGTACCGCGGTGTGGCCCGGTACATCCAGCGGCTCGTTTGGGCCAGGCCCACCCAAATACAAATCCAGCCCAAAAATGAAAATGGCGAAAGAACACCCAGGTAACCAACCCATCTCATACCCCGCGTGGGCGTTAGTTGAACAAAAGTCTGTATCGTCGTGGGAGCAAACTCAAACAGCAGCAAAATCGCGAGCCCGATACATAACCAGACTCGGCCCGCCTCATCCGGGAACCGACAGACCACCACCAGCGGCCCGACGATACATATCAGCGAAATTAACCACAAGAACCCCATGATCAACAGGAAAATCAACATGGAAGTCTTTCAAAAAACCAGGTTCATAAAAAACAAATTCCATTTAACGGTAGATGCGGAGTTGTCAAACGGTTGACATCAATCAAGGCAATCTCCCGCTGCTATTCTATCATTTAAAAACAGCTGGAAAATGTCGCGGTCGGGATTGGACGCAACCAATGCCACATCAAACTTCAAGCCTGCTTGATCCAGTCGTAGTCAATCGGTTGTGCCAGATCGATGGTTCCATGCTCGGCGGGCATCGGGTACTTGAGTCCGGTGGCACAATTAAACAACACGACCTGTTCGTCAGATTGAATGCGGCCGGTAGACAATTCCTGTTTTAATGCTGCCAGCGTGGCAGCGCCTTCTGGACATAACAGGATCCCCTCGTGGATAGCGCATTCTCGTTGCGCTCTATCAATGGCATCGTCGCTAACCGCAACCGCAAAACCATGACTTTCACGAACGGCATCCAGGATCAGGTAATCCCCCAAAGCGGCCGGCACCCGGATGCCCGAGGCGATCGTGGCCGCATCGGGCCAGGGCTGGGCGTGACGTTCACCATTGTCAAATGCCTTGACGATCGGCGCACACCCTTCCGCCTGGACGGCCACCATTCGAGGTCGCTTCGAACCGATCCAACCGATCGCTTCCAGTTCATCGAATGCTTTCCACATACCGATCAGCCCGGTTCCCCCACCCGTCGGATAGAGAATCACGTCGGGAACGTTCCAGTCCAGCTGTTCGGCCAGTTCCAACCCCATCGTTTTTTTCCCTTCGATCCGATAAGGCTCCTTTAGGGTTGAGGTGTCAAACCAATCCATCAGTGGTTTCCCCTCGGCAACTATTTTCCCGCATTCATTGATGTAACCATTGGCCAGAAACGTTTTGGCGCCCTGGAACGCGATCTCCTGGACATTGATCGGAGGCGTGTCCTGTGGGCAAAAGACATACGTTTCGATTCCCGCCCTGGAACCGTACGCGGCCAGCGCGGCACCCGCATTGCCATTGGTCGGCATCGCCATCCGTCGAACACCCAGCTCTTTGGCCATGGCCACCGCCAGTGCCAAACCCCGGGCTTTAAACGAACCGGTCGGCAGCCGGCCTTCGTCCTTGATCAGGATTTCGCCACAGTTTAACCGTTGCTGCAGTTGAAACGCCGGAAGAATGGGCGTCATCACCTCCCCCAATCGAACGATATTTTCCGACCTGCGGACCGGTAGAAATTCCCGGTATCGCCAAAACTCCGGCAGCCTGGACCGCAATTGCTCCTTGCTGACCGATTGCGCCAACGCATCCAGGTCATAACGGACCCAGAGCGGTTTTCCAACATCGGACAATCCGCGCAGCTCGTCAGCCGGATAGGTTTCACCGGTGTAGCTGCATTCGAGATGCGTTACAAACGTTGGATATTCTTTCATCAATGGACCGACCTGGACTGGGGGATGGGAGGATCGACGACCAAACACCTTGCCGACGATAACCTCATGATACAACGCGACACCGGCAGTTAACGCACCCCCTGCCAATAAATCCCGGCAGGTCCAAAACTGTCAGACACGGAATTTCGGGCGTGATGGACTGCGCTGGGCCAGTCAGTCCCAGGTCCTCCGCCCGTCACCCGTTTGGTGAAAATTACAACCAAATTCCAATTTTTCAAAGTTGAATTGCCAGACTCTAAGAGTTCCTGTCGCAATTATCGATAAAACAATTGCTTTCGTTGGCTCATTGCAAAATAATGTGGCCAGCGGGCAGGGAGGATAATAGATTGAGGGTAATAAATTGAAATCGATCACGAATCGAAGGACGTTCATCGCAGGAAGCTTGGGATTGGGCGCCTCGACATTGGGAATCCTCAAACCATCTGGCTCCTGCCGTTTTATTTCCTCACCCGGCCAGCCATGCCAGGCAATGCGTTCGGCATCGATTCAACAGCCGGCCTTTGCCATTATCCCGGTCGTGTATGATGGCAAATGGAATTGGAAAACTCCCCCCGAAGGATCGACCGGATATCTGGAACCGCGCGACTTTGAAGTCTCGGTGGCAATGAGCTTTACCGGACGTGGTTTTGGAAATAACCTGCGGGCAACGACCGTCACACCGGTCGGTTTTCCGGAACAGGAGATTCTCGACTTTCAGATCGAAACACAAGGTTGTTCAGCCAGGATCTTGCCGATCAACGCGGGCGCAGCCCAGTTGGCGCTGTCGGCCAGATCGTTGGCTGCCGGACAAACAGTATTTGCGATTGCTCGTTATAAACTGCGGGTGACGAAAGTATTCCAAGGTTATCAAAAAGAACAGTTTCCCGCTGGCCAAGAGCAGCTTGAGATTTTTTCGAGCCGGTATCTTCGCAACAGCCCCGGAATCAAAGTCAACTCAAAACTGGTTCGCGAACTGGTAACCAGGATCACCTCCACCAACATGCATCCGTGGGATAAAGCAGTCAAGTTTCAGCAATGGGTTTGGGAAAACATCCAGGGTGTCGCGGGCCGATACACCAGTGTCGAGGAAGCGATTCGGGAACAGGTAGGTGACTGTGAAGAACGCGCTTGTGTTTTCATCGCACTCTGTCGCGCGGCCGGCATTCCAGCTCGCCAGGTGTGGGTCCCCAGTCACGTTTGGGCAGAAATTGGACTGCACGACCGTGAAGGACGGCCTTGCTGGATCCCGGTGCATACGGCTGCCTACAACTGGTTTGGTTGGACCGGCGCCCACGAGATCGTGCTTCAAAAAGGTGACTACATCCGGATTGGCCATCGCAAGCGGACCGTCCGTCTGATTGACGACTGGTACCAGCTGAATGGCCCCAAACCGGACATGCATTTTACGGCCCAGGTTAAGCCGGTTGCCCCGGCAGGTTACGACGCGGGTCCCGGTGCCCGTCTAAAACTGCCCGACGGCCGATGGACATTGACTGGCGACCATCCCGACAACAAACAAATGCGAGACAAGTAGCAAAGAGGGTTGAATCGGTGGCCATCATGCTGCTGGCCATTCCCTAGTACCCCAGGACGGGCGACAACCAGCGCTCGGCTTCCTGAATCGAAACGCCCTTAACCTTGGCATAGCGTTCGACCTGGTCTCGCGTGATCTTGGTCACGGAAAAATAACGGGATTCAGGATGACTAAAATAGAGTCCGCTGACTGCCGCACCTGGCCACATCGCAAACGACTCGGTCAAACGGATACCGGTTGCCGACTCGACATCCATCAATTTCCATAGCGTCTCTTTTTCCGTGTGGTCGGGGCAGGCAGGATACCCTGCGGCGGGGCGGATACCACGATATTTCTCGTTGATCAAGTCTTCCTGGTTCAAATCTTCCATGCCGCCAAAGCCCCATTCATGACGTGCTCGGTGGTGTAACATTTCGGCAAATGCCTCGGCCAGGCGATCGGCCAGCGCGGCGACCATGATGGCGTTGTAGTCATCGTGAGCTGCGCGGTACCGGGCTGCCAATTCATCACAGCCATGCCCGGTGGTCACGGCAAACCCACCGACAAAATCCGACCGCCCACTGTCGACTGGCGCCACGTAATCCGCCAATGAACGAAAATGATCGATACCACGCCGTTGCCATTGTTGTCGCAACATATGAAACCGTGTCATTTCCGTTGAACGCGATTCATCCGTATAGATGATGATCGAATCGCCTTCGGAATTGGCCGGCCAGAAACCGAAGATACCACGTGCATCCAGCAAGTGATCGTCGATTATTTCCTGCAACATATTACGGGCATCGTCGTACAATTTCTGGGCCTCCTGGCCGACCAATCCATCGGTCAAGATGGCAGGGAATTTCCCATGCAACTCCCAAGCCATGAAGAATGGGGTCCAGTCGATGAACTCGACAATCTGCTGCAGGCTGATTTCTTCGTCGGCGGTCGGCAATCCGATCGCATCGCCCGTTGGCGGCGTCCCCAGTAACCGTGTCCCGGTAAACGAAGGCTGGGCAATGTCGACCGTTTTCCAATCGGTTGGGAAACGCTTACTCAATGCTTCCTGGTAAGGGACGAGTGTCATCTGCCGTTCTTCATAACCGGCCACCAGCTTGGCCTGCGAGATCGAGTTTTTCGCAACAAACTCGTTTTTGGAATCGGGATTGATCAGCCGATCGACCACACCAACACTTCGCGAGGCATCCAGCACATGCACGACACCATGTTGGTATTGCGGCGCAATTTTGACGGCCGTGTGTTTGTCGCTGGTGGTCGCGCCACCGATCAGCAGCGGGATCGTCATATTGGTTCGCTGCATCTCTTTGGCAACGTAGACCATTTCGTCAAGGCTGGGTGTAATCAAACCGGACAGTCCAATCATGTCTACATTTTGCTGGGCGGCCACCTCCAGTATTTTGTCACAGGAAACCATCACGCCCAGGTCAATCACCTCGTAGTTGTTACACCCCAGCACAACTCCCACGATGTTCTTGCCAATATCGTGGACATCCCCTTTCACCGTGGCCATCAGGATCTTGCCTCGGTAACTCATGCTCTCGAGTCCCGCGTCCAACTTTTCCTGTTCCATGTACGGCAACAGGTAAGCGACGGCCTTTTTCATGACCCGGGCCGATTTGACGACCTGAGGCAAAAACATCTTGCCGCTGCCAAACAGGTCACCCACCACGGCCATCCCATCCATCAGGGGACCTTCGATGATCTGCAAGCATCGAGAGTACTTCTGGCGAGCTTCTTCCGTATCCTGCTGGACAAATTTGTCGATCCCCTTGACCAGGGCATGGCAAAGACGCTTCTCGACCGTCGCCTCTCTCCATTGCAGATTCTCGGTGCGACCTTGCTTCTTCTTGTCCTTGACCGTGTCGGCAAACTCCAGTAATCGGTCGGTGGCATCCGGTCGCCGGTTGAGCAACACATCTTCAACATGTTTCAGTAAGTCTTTGGGAATCTCTTCGTAGATTTCCAATTGCCCCGCATTGACAATTCCCATATCCAGACCAGCTTCAATCGCGTGGTACAGGAAAGCCGCATTGATCGCTTCGCGCACGGTATTATTACCGCGAAAACTGAAACTCACATTGGAAACACCGCCGGAAATCTTGGCCCCGGGACAAACCTGTTTGATTTGACGGATGGCCTCAAAAAAGTTGACCGCGTAATTGTTGTGTTCTTCCATCCCGGTCGCGATCGTCAAGATGTTGGGATCGAAAATAATATCCTCGGGTGGAAAACAGGCCTGGTCAATCAGTAGGTCATAGGCCCTTTTACAAACCCGGACCTTGTCATCCGATTCCACCGCCTGCCCCTGCTCATCGAATGCCATGACCACGGCGGCCGCGCCATAACGTCGAATCAGGCGAGCTCTTTCCAGGAACTCGGATTCACCCTCTTTGAGACTGATCGAGTTGACAATTGCCTTGCCCTGGACCGCTTTCAATCCGGCTTCGATCACCGACCACCTGGAACTGTCGATCATTATCGGAACCGCGCTGATATCGGATTCGCCGGCAATGAGTCGCAAGTACCGGGTCATGGCTGCTTCGCCATCGAGCAACGCATCGTCCATGTTGATATCAATCACCGCCGCGCCACCCTGCACCTGGTCTCGGGCAACTTCGATCGCGTCCTCGAACTGTTCGTCCCGGATCAGCCTGGCAAATTTACGCGATCCCGTAACATTCGTGCGTTCACCGACCATCAGGAAATTGGCGTCATCCCGCATGGTAAGCGGCAGTGAACCGGATAAACGAGTCAGCGGTTGAATCATGTTTTTTCGGTGGGGCTGAATGCCTTTGACCGCATCGGAAATGGCTGCAATGTGTTGGGGAGTTGTTCCACAGCATCCGCCGACTATGTTCAGCCACCCATTTTCTGCCCATTCCCTGAGCACGGCAGCCATCGGTGCTGGTTGCAGGTCAAATTGCCCCATTTCATTGGGCGTGCCAGCATTGGGGTGGCAACTGATGTAGGGCGTTGCAATTTTCGATAATTCCTCGATATGCGGCCGCATCACGTTGGGCCCCAGCGCGCAATTCATGCCAATGCTGAGCATCGGGAAATGCGATATGCTATTCCAAAATGCTTCCACGACTTGGCCCGACACGAATGTCGACCCGGACTCGGCAAACGTACCGGACACCATCACGGGTACCCCGTTGCCGGACTCGGCAAAGTACCTGGCGATTGCAAACAGGCATGCTTTGAGATTTAAAGTGTCAATCACGGTTTCTGGAAACAGCAGGTCCACTCCGCCTTCGACCAGTGCTTTGGCCTGAACGTAATAAGAACGTTCCATTTCGTCAAAGGTAATACCCCTATAAGCGGCATCCTCGACTCTGGTTGAAATGGCCGTTTGCTGAGCCGTTGGTCCCATCGAACCGGCAACAAACCTGGGCTTATCAGGAGTCATCTCCGAGTATTCATCTGCCGCGGATCGCGCATTGGCAGCCGCGGCCAGGTTGATTTCTGTAACCACGTCACTAGGAAAACCAAAATCCGCCAGGCCGACCGGGCTGGCATTAAACGTATTGGTTTCAATAATGTCGGCACCCGCAGCCAGGTATTTTCGGTGGATATCCACAATCGCATGAGGGTTGGTCAGACCGACAATATCCGTGCAATTTTTCAGATCGACGGTCCAATCCGCAAATCGATCTCCCCTTACATCCGCCTCTTCCAATTCAAGCGCGTAAATCATGGAACCCATAGCGCCATCCAGCACCAGTATTTCATGGGCCAAACGATCCAACAAACGCTGCTCGGAATGGGATCTGGAAACAACTGACACTATTCGGATGCCTTTGTTATTTACCTGGTCGGCGGGGACATATTGCCGATCAGCGGAGCTCTTGTAAAACGCTGACGGTTAATCGGATTAACCGCCGTTGCAATCCGTCTAATCTATCTACAGTTCAAGTAAGCCACAATGCGAACCGATCATTTAATTCTGTTGACTGGTAAATTCCCGAATGTGACCTGTGGATGGAACCTATGAACCCCTCTTTTTCTGTCTATACAAATTACGTTACGCCAACCCCCATCATTATTCCAAACCCAAACAGTCAACCTAATCGTAAGAACCAAACGTTGGACAACCGCCACGAGGAACGAACCAAGTTCCACGAGCCGGACGACTTGCATTACCAACTGGAAGGTTACGCCGAGACGGTGGCGGGGGTAGAGCGGCAATATTCGGATGATTACTTTCACGGAATCCCCGTAAGTTCATTTTTCATCCATCCCCTGGTGAAAAATCAGGAAGCGCGACCGCAAGATCAGCTGGTCTCTGACGAGTATGGCACCGACAATCAGACGCCCGTTTCGAGTATCCCAGCGCTGCTTCCGGGTGGTGATCTTGCAACGGAAAACACGCTTCACCAGTCCGCTTCGGATGAAACCCTTGATTCCGTGCGGCGCTGTCACGCATCCCCCGCACCCGTTTTTGAAAATTTGAATCCGACCGCCCAATCAGATCTACAGACTCAGGAAGGGTTTCTAACCAGGGATAATGCCTTCTCCACGGGCCCGGTGTCAGAAAGTGTTTTTCACTGGCCCAATCCAGTCCGCCAACTGGTTGATGACCCACGTGCAGCCATTGACAGGTTAGGCCGAACCACAATCAACCTGCTGGGACGTGGAGAGAGTCGTGTCGGATTCACCTCGACCCGCTTTGGTGAAGGTTGCTCGACGATCGCAATGAGTATGGCATTGTGGGCCTCGAACCATAACCGGTCCGTCCTGTTGGTCGACGGCCATCCCAACCGGCCGCAACTGGCGCAACAGCTAGGCAGGCAGGCAACCCGTTCCTGGATGACCTCGCTAAACGGCTCACACTCAATCCAGGACGCGATCCTGCATTTACCGGAGGGAACCGTCGACTTACTCCCTTTGACAACTACTGCGCCTTTGATGCAATGGCCCGAACGGGTGTTTGATAAGTTGGGCGAATTATTGCAGACCGTTTCCAACCAATACGATCTGATTTTGATCGACATCGGACCCGTATTCCAATTGATGACCGAACTGGAAATGTCGATCCATCTGTTTGATGCAACGATTCTTACCGCCGCGGTTGACCGCACCTCGATTGTAGAACGAACACGATCGCAAAAAATCCTGACTTCCCTGGGCGTGCAAAAAATGGTCGTGGCTGAAAACTTTGTTCAACTACCCTGGCGGGAGCCTACCTTGACCTCCTAGACGAATCTCGTTGCGGCAAGACCATAAAAGGGCCGCTCTCTGTCCGAGATTTGTGTAACATGGACAGCCTGTTTTTAACGGGCAGTCGTCTGCCCAAGTTGTTGCGACCCTTGACTGTTGCGTGTGATTGAGTGCCTTCCTCCAAACAACTTGTCCTGATCGGGCTGGCCTTGCTTGTCGCCATCCTGGCGTTTGTGATGCGTTTGATCGTAGGCATCGCCGAACCATTATGGATTGACGAATTGCACACCGCTTGGTGTATCGATGACACGATCGGGGCCGTTTCCAGGCGAGCGGCACAGGGAAACCAGACGCCATTGTATTTCTGGATGGAATGGCTGGTTTGCAATCAATTCGGATTGACCGAATTCTGGCTGAGACTTCCTTCCATGGTTTGTAGCAGTCTGACCGCCGTCGTGGCCAGCCTGCTTGTCTGGTCCTTTAATCGATCACTGATAACAGCAACCACAACGGGTTTGCTGATTGCCATCGATCCGCTTTTCATTTTCTACGGTAGCGAAGCGAGACCCTACGCCCTGCTGCATCTGCTCAGCGCAGTGCAGGTGTTCGTTTTCATACATGAAGTCCGACTTCATCGGCAGCCGGCAACCAGTTCCTCACGACGACACTTCAATCCCTGGTTGGCAATCTTGACCGGTTCCCTATTGCTAACCCATTTAACGGCCGTTTCACTGATCGTCGCAGAGCTATTTTTTTTGCTGGCCTTTTGCAGGTGGTTTCCTGCCAAGCGGGCCGCCGTTTCAATCGGCGTCGGTTGCCTGGCACTGATCCCGATGGCCTGGCTGGCCCAGGACGTTTTCTCCAAACGGCAAGATTGGCAGACCGTTTCCGATTCCAGCCGTTTATTCCAACAGCTCTGGCCCGTCCTGGTCGTTTACGCTGTCACCCCGGTGGTGATCTGCCTGCCCGGTTGGTGGCGACAACATTTTCAGCCGGCAGCCGATCGACCCACTGCCATCCGCCTGATGCGCTGGTTGGCGTTGATGCTGGCTTGGGGTTTGACGCCCGTTGTCCTGCTTTGGCTGGCGGATCTATCTGGATTCGCTCCGGCTGCCATGAACCGTTATGCCCAAGTTGGCGCCCTTGCCTGGCCCGTGTTGTGCGGCGTGTTGCTGGCAACGATCGGTTCACGATCGTACCGCACTGTAGCGTCCGTGCTCATACTCGTTGCGGCGATCGGTTCGAGTGGAATCTGGCCAAGTCTTCTTAATGATGGCACACCCGGGCACTATCGAGATGAAAATTGGGCAGCCGCGGTCAACCTGATTAACTCGGAAGCTAGTGAGGGAACCGTTTTTTTGTTTTCCAATTTAATTGAAGACCACCAGGCGCTACTCCGGGCTGGGTCAGGTCCCAACGAAAACAAACGTGTTGATCCGTTACCCTACCTCTCGTTTCCCGTAGCGGGAATCCATAAAATCAAACCGGGGATTGCTGTCATCCCGCGGCCAACCCTCCAGGCAGGGCGGTTCACCCGCCATGACCTGGCAGCCGTTCGAGAAGAAAATGAAGCCTGGCTCCTGATACGCGGACAACCCGGGTTGGTGAACGCCATCACCCGCGAATTTGAAAACACATTGCAGTTGGGCGCCAACCAGTCCTTCCAGATTGACGTACGAGAACTGCCTGGCAGCCGGATTTACGTGGTCAAGATCTCGATCGTTCAGAATATCAATGACCGATCTTTGTCTGAATGAACTGGACTAGGTAGCTGTTTCCGACACGCGGGAGGGAGCAAACGGCGTGATGTCAATTGAAAGCGACTGGTTCTCGATCAGGTCTGCCATGATGCAGGCTGTACCGGTCGATTGCTGCAAGCCTACTTTAAAATGACCGGTCGCAACAAAACCATTCTCCCAATTTGGCAGTCGGCCCAGGTAAGGAAAACCGTCATAGGTAGCCGGACGCAAACCGGCCCAACTGCTTTCCAACCGCTGCGGATTCAAGTCTGGAAACAGACTTTCAGCAAAGGCTCCCAATTCCTGCAATACGTCCGAGGTGGTGGTTGGATCAAATCCAGCTTCCTCGGTCGACGAACCGACCAACACATGGCCATCCCGCCGGGGCACCAGGTAGCGAGAGCCTTCATTCAAAATGGTCGTCAACATTCCTTCAGGCCAAAGATATAATAGCATTTGGCCCCGGACCGGGATCATCGACAAGGGAACTCCCAGAGGATGTAACAGCTGGCTCGTCCAAGCTCCCGCCGCGACGCAAAACGTATCGCCTGGAATCCGGTGATTGCCAATACGCAACCCCGTGAGTCGGCTGGCTTGCGTTTCAAAACTGAGATCGTCGACGTCCGACAGGAATTCTACGCCTCGCTTCTGGCAGGCTACCTTTAATGCCCTGAGGTGATGCGGGTTACGGATCTGGGCTTCGCCGGGCACGGACATTGCCATTTGCATACCATCGGCTAGAAGGTGTGGTTGCTGGGCTGCAAGTTCCGCCATGGACAGGTCGTGATAGTCAATCTGGCACTCCGTCCAGTAACGTTTCAATCCGGATAACGCGGCCTGTTCTCCCTGGCTGCGGGCCAAATAGATTCCTCCACAAACCTGGTAACCGTTGTCGATGCCGGTTTCCGACTTTAGTTGGTCCGCCCACTCGGCGTGCAACCGGTTGCTCAGCGCCGTCAGTTGATCCAGTGGATGAATGGCTGTTTCTTCATTGGCTGGCACAAGAAGTCCGGCACCGGCCCACGAGGCTTGTCGTCCAACTTGGTCCCGTTGAACCACGGTCACGCGGTGCCCCCGTTTGGCCAGCTCCCAGGCAATCGAGAGTCCCATGATTCCTGCACCAATCACAACAGAACGAGTCATCGAATGACTCCTTGTTGGAACAGGGCGGAAACAGCGGATCGAAGTCGTTCCACCAATTGTTGGTCCGACGGGCCTGTGGCACCTTTCAATTCCTGCCACAGTTTCTGCAGGTCCGTAAAGTCATCGACATCGGACATCTCGGGCAAAAGATGGTATGGCAACCCATGATCGACCAGTCGTTTCAACGTCTCCGCCAGCACTTGATCGGTACTCCACGGCACTTCCTTAAACAGATCAATATCCGCTGAAACGAATTTGGCGTTAATAGCAACCAGGTAATAGCCACCATCCTGACTGGGACCCAAAACGACAGGGCAACGATCCAGTCGCTGTTCTGTCTGGGAAATAATGCCTGGTCCCAACCGAGGTGTGTCCGACCCGATAACAATGATCTTGCCAGGCGCACCCGTCTGACGAGCCGTTTGCTGGAAAAAATCGGACAGCCTGTTGCCCAGGTCACCGTCCGATTGGGGCTGGTAGTTCCAGGCATCACCAAACTTCGATTCAAACAAGTCACGCGACTTCCAAGGTGAAACCACCAAGGTCCTTTGATCACAACATGACTCCAAGGTATTCGTCAAATGCTCCAGGAATACGAGGTACACATCGGCCGCAAGTTGGTCGCCCAATCTGGCGGCTAACCGTGTCTTCACTCGGCCCGCCTGCCAGTGCTTTGCAAACATTCCCAAGTGAGACATCAAACATTCCCCCAAACACCGAATTCGTTCCGTAAGGCACTGATTTCACTATATTTGATTTGCTAAAATCATCATAAACGCGAGAATGAAATGGAAGCTATGTAAAAAGCCTATGGAATCCACGACAACTCGATTCCCCACTTTACCCCTTATATGTCCAAGTGATTAGAATAACATTGGCAGGTGATTTTCGCAGTCCTAATTCCCGCCCGGTTGGGCCGGCGCAAACGACAGTCTTACAGGCAAAATGAAGGTTCATTTCCTATGGCAGTAGCCAGCGGCAAGAGTTTTATTGCAATCCTCGAACGAAGCGGCATCGTCGCTCCGGAGGAGCTTGAACCGGCGCTGGGGACACTTGACAAAAATGCGATTGACCAGCCCGCGGGACTGGAGCAGTTAAAAAGGCACTTGGTCGAGTCGGGACTGATCACCGAATGGCAGTGCAAAAAACTTTCGGCCGGAAAATACAAAGGTTTTTTTCTGGGCAAATACAAACTGTTGCGCCATTTGGGCAGTGGGGGCATGAGTACGGTTTACCTGGCTGAAAATAAAATCACCGGTCAGAAACGCGCGATCAAAGTACTGCCACGAAAGAACGTCAACGACAAAAGTTTTCTGGAACGATTTTACCGCGAGGCACGGGCCGCAGCGGCACTGAACCATCCCAATATCGTACGCGTCTATGACATCGCTGCGATCGACAAGACGCATTTCATGGTCATGGAATACGTCGAGGGGATTGACCTGTACGAAATGGTCAAGCGAGACGGACCGTTGCCTTTCGAGGCTGCATTGGGGCATACGCGTCAGGCGGCTATCGGATTACAACATGCACACGATCGCAATCTGGTTCACCGGGATATCAAGCCTGCCAACCTGCTGTTGTCCGAAGGTGGTACTGTCAAAATCCTGGACCTGGGACTCGCCTTGCTGACGGCCGAAGATGAAGAGTCGCTGACGATCATGCACAATGAACGAGTCATGGGAACAGCGGATTACCTTTCGCCGGAGCAGGCAGTTAACAGTCACGAAGTTGACCAGCGAACCGACATCTACAGTCTCGGCTGCACTCTCTATTTTTTATTGACGGGTCAGCCTCCATTCCCCAGCGGCACGCTGGCACAGCGGATTGCCATGCACCAAACCAAAGAACCGGAAGCAATCGAAAATATCAGGCAGGATTGCCCCGCCCCAATCGTTCAATTCTGCAAACGGATGATGCAAAAAAAACCGGAGGATCGTTTCCCCCAGGCGACCATCGTCATCTCGGAAATCGACAGTTACTTGAAAGACGGTGAGTTTCCGGAAACGGGTGCACTGCGGGGGAAATTTGATTTCGACCTGCCGGATCGGTCGACAAAAACAATGGCCAACTCGATCGTAGTGACTCAGGATTCTGAACCCAGTCACCCAATCAAAACCAACCCGTCATCTGGCGCAAGCAGCAAATCCACCACCTCCACCCAAGAAAAGGGAAAACCCAATCCGCCAGCCCGGAAACAAATCCCGGTCAGCTTGTGGATTTCCCTGGCATCGCTGTCACTGTTAATTGCGGCCATCCTGGTGTTTGTCATCCTCAAATTCGCAGGCACATCAGACAACCCAACCACGGGCCCGACGACAAATCCAAGTTCGACATTGGCAGATCAGGGAACCTCATGGAACCGCTTCGCTGAAGACGATTCTACCGGCAGTGGGAAATTATCAGGCAACAACGCAGGTCTTACGATGGCCGACCTGGTCGGCCAACCCGGCAAGGGGACCACCAAGACGATCTCATTTGAATCCGAACACTTTTCAAAGAAAGTGAATGGCAAGAAAAACCAAGTTTGGATCATCTGGGACAATAAGAAGAAAATCGGGACGTTGGCTTATCGTGGTCAAGCCGAGGTCACCAAGACAGGCGGGGTGGACGGCCACGTGTTGCATATTTTTGGCAACTCGGATCAAGTCGTATTCAAACCGAGCAGCACGTCCAATCGTTTACGCGAAATCGAATTCGCCATTAAATTGGAAAACGACCAACCCAACGCCAAGTT
Source organism: Mariniblastus sp. (assembly GCA_014237975.1). GTDB lineage: Bacteria > Planctomycetota > Planctomycetia > Pirellulales > Pirellulaceae > Mariniblastus. Next base: position 34,131 of record JABACA010000035.1, read on the forward strand.
CTTGGTGCAAGCGAAGTCGCTGCGAGAATTAGAGCGTTGGAAAACGGTTTACAGTTATCCCGATGCGGACAAACAACCGTTTAATAAGACCGAGTTTACCCCAGTTAAAATTAACACGTTTGGTACAATCGATGCACAAAAATTCCGTTTTAAACTGGTCGGTCCAGTCGAGGACGGCGTTTTCATTGACAACCTGAAAGTTGGTTTAGCGCAATGAACCTTAAAATCCTGCCGATGATTTTTACGCTGACATACTGCCTTTTGTCCTTGCACATGCTATCCGCTGATGAACCGACGGCCAAAGAAAAGCGTCAAGTCAAAACGATCGCATCGATCCTGGATCGAGCCGGACGGCTCTACCAGTCCAAGAAATTTGAAGCGTGCAAAGACAAAATCGACCAGGCTCAGGCGCAAATGGAACAGATGTCCGCCTCGGCCGATGCTGAATTGCTGGAGTTGATCAAGCCGGAATATACCCGCCTCTCCAATGCCCACAAGTTATTAACCGAACAAGGCCTGGAAATGACGGCCCTCAAGCCGATGCCGTCGCCGATGACGGGCGATGCCAAGGGTGAAGCGGTCAGTTTTGTCGAATCGGTCGCCCCTATTCTGGTCAGCAATTGTGGCAGATGCCATGTACGGGGAAACCGGGGTGATTTCAGCGCGGCAAGCTATAACTCGTTGATGCAAAGCACCCATGTTGCAGCCGGCCTCGCCAATGAAAGCCGTTTGATCGAAGTCATTGTCGACGGTGACATGCCTCCCAATGGAAACGTCTCAAAAGAAGACCTCGACACGCTCAAGAATTGGATTGCGCAAGGTGCAAAATACGATGGTGAGATGCCTAACCAGAATATTTCGATGCTCGACGGAATCGAGCCAGAAATGGAACAGGAACGCCTGCAGGTTACAAAGTCGACAGGCAAGGAAACGGTTTCATTCGGTCTGCATATTGCCCCCGTCTTGATTGAAAATTGTGGCCAATGCCATATCGATACGAACAATGTCCGCGGCAACTTCAACATGGCGAATTTTCAGCAATTTCTCCGCGGCGGCGACTCGGGAAACCCGTTCGTTCCAGGTAAATCAAGGGAGAGCAACCTGATCAAGCGGTTGCGTGGTATCGATTCCGAAGTCATGCCCCCATCGGGAAAACTGGATGACAAGGTGATTGCGCAAATTGCCAAATGGATCGATGAAGGGGGCAAATTTGACGGCGGAGATAATCCTCAACTTGAACTCTTGGTCGTTGCAGCCACAGCCAGGGCAGGGGCCCAGACCCATGAAGAACTGAAAGCCGAGCGCGATGAACTGGCCCGCAAAAACTGGAAACTGATCATGTCCGATGTCTCGGGCGACGAAAACACAACTGAAAATTTCCGCATTGTCGGCGCAACGCTTCCCGATCGACTGGACCAGTTTGGCAAGATGGCGGAAAAGATGGCACCGAAAATACGCGATGCTTTTAAAACCAAGTCGGCAGGTCCATTTATCAAGGGTGATACGACGATTTTTCTGTTCGAACGCCGTTACGACTTTAATGAACTGGGAGTCATGTTAAACGGTCGCGACCTGCCGATGGGACTCAAGGGTTATTGGGACTTCAATACGATCGATGCGTATGCATCCCTGTTAACGGCCCGTAATCAAGAGCCGGAGACGACCCAAGCCATATTGGCACAACAACTGGCGGCAATTTACGTAACGAGTCTGGCGCCGGACGTACCCCGCTGGTTCGCTGATGGTGCAGGCTATTGGGCCGCTGCAAAAATCTATTCCCGTGACGACTTAGTCAGTAAGTGGGACGAGCAAGCGAAATCGGTCTATGCCACGATGGAAAAACCGAGTGATTTCGCTACAGGGCGTATGCCGGAACACGAAGCAGCGTTAGTGGGGTACCTGTTTGTAACTGGCCTACGGAGTGATTCAGGGCGATTTGCCAAGCTCTTCAAGTTTCTCGATTCGAATTACAGCTTCGAACGGGCTTTTACCGAGGCACTTGGAAAATCACCCGCCGAATACTTTAACGGGGCGGGTGCCCGTCAATCGAATCGCCGCAATTAGGACAGGATCAAGACGCCCAGCGGCCATCATTTGCGACGCGGCTTCTTGATCTTGGAGGTCGAGTTGCGATTGGTTTTACTGTTGCCCTTTGTTGTTTTACTCTTGCGCTTTGCTGTTTTATTCTTGCGTTGTTCGCCGCGCTTGTTGGCCACTTTTTTAGTCGACCCGCCCTGGTTGGCTTTCGATTTACTTTTCCTATTCTTTGATTTTCGAGTCAGGCCTGACTTTACCTTCTTGCCCGTTTTGGACTTGCCTGATTTCTTACCACGCAATCCACGTTTCCCTGCGGACTGCCGGGTCGGTTTCTTGCCCTTCCGACTGCGCGATCTGTCAGACCGTGGGTTACTTTGGGTCACCTTGACCAAACGAAACTCCAGTTGCCGATTGGTCGTATCGACAAACGAAACGCAAACCAGAACCCGGTCACCCAGGCGGTATTGGTTTTCCGAATGATATCCCGACAACGTTCTTGCCGAACGATCATATTGGTAAGAGTCGTCCGGCAGGTTGTCGACCGGTATCAACCCCTCGACGGGGATTTCGATACCCTGTGCAAACAGGCCGAATGGTTCAACACCACTGACAACCGCTTCCAGCTCTTCGCCAACCTTGTCGGCAAAATAGTTCAGGAGCTTCAACTTGGTCAATTCCCGTTCGGCCCGCTCCGCCCTTTGCTCCATGCTGCTGCAGTGGTTACCAAGCGCCGACAATCGAT
>JABACA010000360.1 GCA_014237975.1 Mariniblastus sp.
TGGTCACCCGTTCTAACTCGATTGCATTGATCATTGGTTAATCTTACCCATCAGGGTTGCCTGTTTTGCCGTCGAATGTGTTGGCGTTGCGTTGTTTCGCATCGGTTGGCTTGTGGTAGATCATCATCCGGCCATTGCGAGTTTGCTTTCATTGTAGCGTTAGCCATCTTAAAGCTCCTCGCCACAATATTTGCAGTAGATTGCGTCAGAATCATGCCCCTCGGTGGCGCAGTTTTGGCAATTCCGGGTGGTTGCTGATTTCTTCTTGATCGACATGAACTCGGCAGACACGAACCCGGTGGGAACAATGATCAGGCTGTATCCCAATAGAATCAGCATCGAAGACACAACTTTGCCAAGCGCCGTCGTCGGGACGATATCACCATAACCGACCGTTGTCATCGTCGTGATGGCCCAGTAGATCGCCTCCGGTATGTTATTGAATTGGCGATTTGCTCTCTGTTCAAGCGGGATTCCGAAATTCTCGATCTCGTACATTAATGTGCCAGCGATACAGACCGAAATCAGAACCACTGCAAAAAAAACAACAATCTTTGCCCGCGCATGGAGAATGGCCCGTCCCATTTCGTCTGCTTCGTTAAGGAGCCGCATCAATTTGAAGATCCGGAAAACGCGGAGCAGGCGAAGTGCTCGAATGACCGCAAAGGAAGTGCCCGGACTAATGAAAGCAATCAAGTAGGTTGGCAGAAAAGACATTAAATCGATGATGCCAAAAA
>JABACA010000361.1 GCA_014237975.1 Mariniblastus sp.
GCCCGTCATGACGATGTAATAAGTCCAATAATAGATATTGAAAACCGCGTGTAAAGCGGCAGCGTAAGTGCGCCAATTTATGGGCATGTTCGTTGATAGGCGTTTTAATTCAGAACGGACTGCTGTTTTGGCTTTGATTCGAGCGGTTGTGGATTGAAATTGGTTTGACCCTCCTGCCATCACCCGATATTCGTAAGCCTTTTTTCGACAATAAAAATAAAGCCGGCTTGATCCGTTAGGGGAGCAAACCGGCTTGTAAAATTTAGCGATTGCTTTTCGTTTATTTGGACGACTTCAGGCCGCTCAACCCTTTGGCCAGTTCATCGGCGTTCAGGCTGCCATTTCCATCAAGGTCCCACTTTTTATGTAGTTCCTTGGCCCCGGTATTGCCGGCTGCAGGGTTGGGAGGGGTGCCGCCTTCGCCAGGTCCCGTGCCGCGGAACACATTGGTTGTTTGGCTATGATTGATCCCGGGGATGCCCGATGGGCCCACGGTGTGGTATTGCAGGTTGCTGTGTGGAACTCCGTAGGAAGTCCAGCGAAAACCCGTCACATGCGTATTGCCTTGCCAACGATCAACGGGTCGGTATGAACCCGGATCGACGTGTCCGCGATTCGGATCGGTGGCACTCTCCTTGACCTTGTTCTGGGTCGTGTCAGCCGTCCAACGGCCCGTATTCGGATCGTAATGAAACCCATCAAAGTGATTTCGTGATTGTGCGATGGTGGGATT
>JABACA010000362.1 GCA_014237975.1 Mariniblastus sp.
TGGCACATGGAGTGGTCCTGACGACCACACGACCTTAACCGCCGTGGCTTGGGACCAGAATGGTCTCTATCTCGGGATCGTTGTCAAGGATGATGAGCATGAGCATGCGGCCAATAATGCCCGGAATTTCACCGTCGGAGAAGTCCGTCTCAAACGAGGCCAGGACCTCCGCTGCCGTCAAGGTCACCAGTGCTGCATCCGGGGCGGTCTTGCCAAACACGATCATATGCGGCCCCCAACCACTCCAGCCTTTCTGGCCGGGCGTGTCCTTGTCACCGTCGTTCACACAAACACCAAACCCAAACTGTTGTCCCACTTCAAACTGGGCAAAACCAAATGAGTCCGGGGTGAATAACGCCTCGTAGGTGGTCGTTTTTTTGGCGTCATCACGAACCATGGCCACATCGTAGTTGCCCGCCCCTCTTTCCTTGTCCGCAATGACTGCTGGATCCCCTTTCTTGTAGACCTTGCCACTCTCGTAGCCGTCCTTGATGCTGTAGTTGTAAAGATAAGGCACGGAGGCTACTGAACCTCCAGCTTCCTCCGGGCTCAAACGCTCCGGAGGAGTCAACCCCATCTGGACACCGTCCCCATTCCAGGCCGAGTTGGACGCATGCTCGTGCTCGTCATCGGTAACAACGATCCCGAGATAGAGACCATTCTGGTCCCAAGCCACGGCGATTGCAGTCGAGTGATCCTCAGGACCACTCCATGCGCCT
>JABACA010000363.1 GCA_014237975.1 Mariniblastus sp.
TTTGATATATCTCATTAACGAATAAAGATATTAAAATTCGGTTTTCACGTGAGTGTTCCTTATTCAATTCCGCTTCTGTAGTGTGTCGACGGATTTGACGTAAAATTGAAAACGAAAAAATGGCGGCCATTTTGAAATTTTGAACTTTAACATCATAAATTACGATGGGACGCTATCTCCTCAGAAACTACTGATGTCAGAGTTCTGAAACTTCACACATAGAATCCCCTTGGTGTCTAGTTGGTCCTAACTGAAATTCATGTTGATCAAAAATTCAAGATGGCCGCCAGGCAGCCATTTTGAATTTTCAAAATTTTGATATATCTCATTAACGAATAAAGATATTAAATTTCGGTTTTCACGTGAGTGTTCCTTATAAAATTCCGCTTCTGTAGTGTGTCGACGGATTTGACGTAAAATTGAAAACGAAAAAATGGCGGCCATTTTGAAATTTTGAACTTTAACATCATAAATTACGATGGGACGCTATCTCCTCAGAAACTACTGATGTCAGAGTTCTGAAACTTCACACATAGAATCCCCTTGGTGTCTAGTTGGTCCTAACTGAAATTCATGTTGATCAAATATTCAAGATGGCCGCCAGGCAGCCATTTTGAATTTTCAAAAATTGGACATATCTCATTAACGAATAAAGATATTAAAATTTGGTTTTCACATGGGTGTTCCTTATGACATTCCGCTCACATAACGCTGT
>JABACA010000364.1 GCA_014237975.1 Mariniblastus sp.
CTTTCTTTGGTGACCTATCTTCCGGATGGCATCCACATACGCCGCAAGCGAATCGTTTCGCTTTTTGATGTCAATTTCGAGACGTAACGGATTGCTGAACGGAATGGGCGTGACCAGCACGACTCGCTGTGTGTACTCAGAGATTTGATCGAGGTGTTGTTCATAGGCTGACGTGAATTCTTCGAGGCGTTCCGGGCCGTCGAGTGATTCGGTTTGCCCCATCCAAAAGACAACGATATCTGCATTGATCTTGGCGCGGCTGTCGCGTTCGCCATAGTCTGGTTTGTTAGGCGCATAAAAATTACGAGGGCGTTGTTGCTGGTAAACGGTATCCGCTTGCCAGGCGAGGTTGCGAACTCGCACTTGATGTTGTGGATGCGCTGCGGTCAGTAGAGTTTCGAGATACCCGTGTCGACCGCTCTCCAAAGCATTTGTGCCACCGACAACGGCGATCGTTTGGTCGGAGTCAATGGCGAACCCATCGGCGAATGCAGACACGGGTGTCTGCGGTCGAGACAGCGGCCGAACCAGTGCCGGAACCTGCCCATACGTGTTAAGCGCAGCCAGATTCGCGCCTGGCTCAAAGTGCCATAGATCAGCTAGCGAAATACGTTCATCATCCAACTGCAGAAAGAGTTGCTCCGACTGCCCGGCGATGCCGCCCGGTGCGCTGTGATCCATCACTCGAACTGCGATGACATTTTTACCCGGT
>JABACA010000365.1 GCA_014237975.1 Mariniblastus sp.
TGACTAAGGGATGACCATAACAAGCGAGCGAGCTGGAAGTCTGGTCATCAGCAAAGAAGAAGACGATGTTGGGTTGCTTGGCAGCATGCACAGAGCAAGCCAACAAGAAACAAATGGTGCTGATGAATTTTTTCATTTTGGTTTCTCGATATCTCGAGGAAAGCGGTACTTGAGAACTATGATAGAATCTAGGGGGGATGACAATCAATAGAGACAAGCTGCTTCTTTAAATAGTGATCCAATGTCCCTATTTTCTCCTAAACTTTTCTGAACTGACAAGCGTCTTGATGAATTCGCTGACGCTATATTGTTTGGCTTTGGCGGCGGTTAGAATCTCCTGCGCGAGTTCTTCATCGGTAAAGCCGAAGGGGCGGCCGAGGGAATAGCCGATTAGGGCTTCTGTGAAGCCGCGGACGAAGTCCGGTTCGCGTTCGGCAATGCGGTCGCGCAGTTCGAAATAGTCAGCGAAGGCCGGGCCTTTGTAAAAGGCGCCGGAGGCGTCGATCTCCCACGTTTTAATGGTTCTCCAGCTCCTTTTAACTTTGGTGCGATGGGCTTCGGTCGTGCGCCATTTGCCCGCGGCGTCGAAGTTCTCCAGACCGAAGCCGATTGGATCGATCTTGCGGTGGCAACTAGCGCACTGGGCTTCTTCCTGGTGCGCGAGCAGGCGCTCTCGCGTGGTGAGGACCTGGTCATTCAGCCGAGAGATT
>JABACA010000366.1 GCA_014237975.1 Mariniblastus sp.
CAATTTTAGGACCATCGGGGGAAAAAACCTGTCACTCAATTGCAAAATTCAGGCCATTTATGAAATTAATACCCCATTGAGACACTAATGATAGAAAAGTGTCATTTTGGTAGAAGTTTAGGTGGTTAATTGGCGCTTTAGCCTTTTTTTATTCGGATCTGTGATTAACGCGTTTCTGGTTAACCGTAATAATCGTCCCTATCTTTCGCCTGCCTTGAATTCTCAAATCGGGATAGTTGACGCAGAACCGTCTCTTTTTTATTTCACTTCGAGTACGCTTATCGATGAAACTCGTAAGCATTTTCCAGGGCCTAGGTTGCCTTGTGCCAGTCCATTTAAACGTTTGTCGATGTGTCAATTGATCAAAGCCAGTTCCATTACGATTTGTTTCTACGGCGCTGTCGTTATGGCCAGTGGTATCTGGAGAGTGGTTTCCGCGGAAGGTGGATCCACCGGTCTCTGGTTTGGAATGGTCATGGGCGGTATCGCCTGGTTGAGCGGTGTTCTTTACTGGATGGATAAACGCCAATGGGCCAATGCGCTGGCCTTTTGCTGCATTGCCGTGGTGGGAGGTTGGTTCGGTTACGAGTCGTTGCTGAAAAAAGGTTATGCGAATTCCGAGATTAGGCAGCTGATGGTCATTGTTCTTAGTGTTGTAACCGTGGTGATCCTGGGTTGGCTCTCTACCAAGTCGACGTCGAAT
>JABACA010000367.1 GCA_014237975.1 Mariniblastus sp.
CCAGCCAGGAAGTTGAACTGGATGAACTGAAGCGGTCGATGAACCAGTTTTTAAAGGATTACTTGAACTCGTCTTGATCCCTCCCAGATTCATCGTGTCATCTACCCGACCACCCGCCATCCAAACGGAATGCCCGGCAACCGAAGAAGGATAAGCCTGAAAGTGGTCACCGTGTCGCCTGAGGGCCAAATGCTCGGCCAACGTGGGGGTTGAGCCAAAATACGTTTCAAAATGGTCACGGTTCAACAATCGGCTGGACAAACCGATCGAGGGAGAAACCAGGAAAAGCTCACCCGATTCTGCGGGTAAATTCTCTTCATTCAGGATTACAAAATCGAGTCCTACGGCCGCAGAATTAAAACCGGCCGGCACATTCGGTTCGGTGATCACCGAGGTAATGTACCCGCCCCCGATTTCCGTTCCGCCACAATACTCAATCACCGGCTTCATCCGGGCTAATGCCGACAGGTAGAACATGTCATCCCGCTGGGAGCTCTCACCAGTCGAGCTGAATACGCGGATGCCAGACCAGTCAAACGTCTCCATTTCACCCGACTTGCGCCATGCCTTGACGATCGTCGGTACAACCCCCAACATCTGAACGCCCGCATCCTGCACGAATTTGCCAAAGCCAATGCCCAGCGGAGCATCTTCGTACAACCCAATCGTCGCGCGGTTAATCAAGCTGGCAAAAATAAGCC
>JABACA010000368.1 GCA_014237975.1 Mariniblastus sp.
TGGCTTTAGCACTATTATTTTTTACATAGACTTCAGCTTCAACAGTTGGATTACCTCTGCTATCAAAAACTTGTCTAGCTTTTACTTTTAAGATTTTGCTCACTACTTTTTAATTAAGTTATCAATATCAGTTAATTGTTTAAGTAAGTTTTCTAACTTATCTAAAGGAACCATGTTTGGACCATCTGATGGTGCATTATCAGGATCTTGATGAGTTTCAATAAATACACCTGCAACTCCTACAGCAACTGCTGCTCTTGCTAAATATTCAACAAACTCTCTTTGTCCACCAGAAGACTCACCCTGACCACCAGGTTGTTGTACTGAATGTGTTGCATCAAAAATTACTGGATAACCATTCTTTGCCATTATTGGTAGTGATCTCATGTCAGAAACTAAAGTATTGTATCCAAAGCTAGCTCCTCTTTCTGTAACTAAAATATTTTCATTTCCAGAGTCTGCTATTTTTTTAGTAACATTAACCATGTCCCATGGAGCTAAGAACTGTCCCTTTTTAACATTTATAATCTTATTAGTTTTTGCAGCAGCAATTAAAAGATCTGTCTGTCTGCATAAAAATGCTGGTATTTGCAAAATATCAACATGATCTTTTAATAATGAACATTGTTCTGCATTATGAATATCCGTTAAAATTGGAACATTTAATTCTTTTTTAATTTTATCAAACACTGGAAG
>JABACA010000369.1 GCA_014237975.1 Mariniblastus sp.
CTATGAAAGATGTAAATATCCTGACAGTCCAAATTTAAGAGACCCCTATCCTGTTGTTTATCTAATTCCAGGTGTTGGTATGGTTACATTTGCAAAAGACAAACCTACGGCACGAATTTCTGGAGAATTTTATATAAACGCCATCAATGTGATGAGAGGAGCATCTTCAGTTTCAGAGTACATGGGATTACCTGAACAGGAAGCATTTGATATTGAATATTGGTTATTAGAAGACTTAAAATTACAAAGAATGCCAAAGGCAAAACCTATGACTGGTCGCATAGCTTTCATAACCGGAGCTGCCGGAGGTATTGGCTCCGCAATAGCAAAAAGAGTTCTAAAGGAGGGTGCCTGTGTTGTTCTCACTGATATCGACAAAGAAGCATTAGAAAAAGTCACCGAAGATTTGAAAAAGTTATTTAGTAATGATGTGGTTCACTCTGTTGTCATGGACGTAACTAAGGAGATCTCTGTATCCCAATCATTTACAATAGCAGCAGAAAAATTCGGTGGTGTTGATTTGCTGTTTTCAAATGCTGGTATTTCATCTTCCGCAAAAATTGAAGAAACAACTCTGGAAATATGGAATCAAAATATGTCGATATTGTCGACTGGCTATTTTTTGGTTTCAAGAGAGGCTATAAAAATGATGTATACTCAAGAAATGGGTGGATCAATAGTCTTCATAGCATCAA
>JABACA010000036.1 GCA_014237975.1 Mariniblastus sp.
GTTGCTTCGATAACACGGGGCCCGTTGGCGGCATTACCGGTTCGATTTGCCATGAAAAGGACCAAGCCATACAGCAGGGGTGGCATTAACACCCAACAAACCTGGTTCTGAAACGTGATCGTTCGATCGTGAAATTCAAACAGCGTTGGATTGAACCAGGGACCGGTGGGGACCAACGGTGCCCAGGAGACGGTTTTCCCCACCGCCAATTGATCGTGGTACAAGTACATTTCCACCAACATGTTCTGGCCCACACACCAAACCAGCAACACCAGGAAACCGCCCCAATGCCAGGACCGGAAAACCTGTTCCTTCCGTCCGCAAACCAACCACATCCAGTACAGGCCCAACATACAAACCACGCCGGAATCTCCCAGCGAATTGAGCAACCAGTTCACGTTAATCGGAATCCACTCGTTCAGAACGGCGGCGCGGCGAACGGTGACTGGATCTCCATCCAGCAAGCCATAGGTGAACCAGATTTCCCAGCCACCGGCGCACATCAAGAACGCCAGCCCATAGACGATGATCGACCAGGCAGGGATGATCCGCCGGTACTGCAGCCAGGGAATTAAACCGAGCGGCACAATCGCACAAACATAGAGAACCACTACCAGGCGAATTTGTTCTGGCGACATCTGAACCACGCTATTTTCTTGGCAAACAACCGAGGTTTCATTACCGCCGGTTGTTGCCCCGCCGTCGGTCGGGCACCGGCACCTCGGTCTTCCAATCTTCACCGTTACGTCGACCATAGCGTACATGGCTGCCATGCGATTTGGAAGGTCGAGCATAGTTATCGGCCAACTTGACCAATGCCTGTTTCAACGCAGACGGGCCCACATCGCCACCGATCGTTTCGATCATTCTGCCTTGAGTTCCATATTCATTGGGCGCAATCACCAGGATCCCCGTTTTCCGGGTAGAACCCTGGACCGGTTTTAGATCGACTCGGTTGCTGGTCGAAGCATAGATGAATTTCCCCATCAAATCGTCGTCCCAAATGACCTGGTCAAGTTTCTTGGCCAGCCGGTCAACTTCGGCGTTGTCTTTTCCATGGACCACGATGCACGGCAACCCATCACAACTGGCAACATTCAAACCCAGTCGCACATTCTTCATTTGTGGCAAGCCATGGATCGCGTCATCTTTTTGTTGTGAATATTGCTTGGCGATACGGCGCAAGTCGGCGCCCATCTGACCCGCATCCTGGTAAGCGAAGTTCGGGCCCCGGTTGCTCTGTTTCAATTTCCTGCTGGCATCTGGAGAGAGGATGCTGAAACCAAAATTTCTCAGGTCATCACCACCACCAAACAGCGTCTTCTTGAGAAACTTGGCTTCCTGCTTGTCCTCGTAGGTTGCCGTCCTGATGCAAACAAAATCCCGCGAAGCTTTTATGACCCCGGCATCGGACAGGAAACTCCTGTCCATATTTTGCTTGCCAGGTCACCACATACCCGGTACGCCAGAACATTGCGGCGCGGCTGAAACCAACAGAATCGGCTTGCCCGTTCGCTTGGCTTGTTCCAATCCATCTTCCAAAACACCAAACCAGGCAATGCCAGGAACAACCTGCTTGCTGCCAGGCATACTGCCACCAAAAGACGCCCCTGTGGGAGGCGCCAGCTGGGCAGCCGAGGGCTCAATCCATGGGCCATGCATGAACACAATGGCCACCAAAGTAACGAAAGAAATGAATTGCGATTTCGGATTCATAAATCACCTGAACTTAGTTTGATTCCAACACCAGCACCGCAGGTTACTAAAACATTACGCCGATATTAAGTTGTCCAAACACAAAACAAAAGCCTGCTGCATAACAACACGATTATTTCTGGACCTGAGCCCCGCTTTTCTGCTCCAAATGGTTACAAAAGGGCGAAAAACACTGATAAGCCGTTGGTAACGAGGTAATTACCGTCCCGCCGAACTGCCGTTTTTCATGTCTTACCAGAAGAATCCTGATTCTTTGCCGGTTGAGCAGAGCCCGCAACCGTCTCAACACCTTTGATCGCCATCTCCCCGAACCAATAGGCGTAACCCAATTGCAGGCAGGGAAACAAAATCGCCACAGCAACCAGGTAGGCTACCGGCAAGGCATCTCCGTTTAAACGATTGCCTATCAGGCAGGCAGCGCCAAACAGGCAGCCGGTTCCCATTGCGATGGCAATCGGCTTGCCAATCGAACGTTCAAACCCAAGTCGACCGTGAAGTGCACCGATCATATAATACGTGCCAAACAAGATGACGAACGTGATGGCACCAACCGCCAGCAAGACGTAAACGATCTCGATCAAAGAAATCCCGCCGTTCAGGACCAAGTTGATCGCGGTAACACCAATCACCACTAACACCATCTGAAACAACCAGAAACGAAATACGGGCAGCAACACAGGCTCGTCCTGTTTTCGTTGAAGCAGTTTTCTGGCAATGGAATCAGGATTTTTCATCCTACTCTGAATACCTTATCAAGGTTGATTGGATAACCCGGCAGGCGACTTTTTGGTTCCCCGTTTCTGTTGGAACATCCATCGCCAAACCTCGGGGGACGTGTAAGCGGCTGACCAACTGCCATGCCCAACCCCCTTCAGTTCAGTGAATTTCGGTTGACCGCCTGCCTTTTTCAGGGCGGCCACCATTTCCCTCGATTTCTCCGGTTTGACGGTTTTGTCCTGGTCACCATGGAACACCCAGATCGGCACGTTCGCAAACGTTTTGGCCGCTGCGGGTTTACCACCACCACAAATCGGCAGGGCGGCCGCAAACATAGCCGGCCTTTGCTTAAGCGCCTCCCACGTTCCAAATCCGCCCATCGACAAGCCGGTCATGTAGATACGGTTCGTATCGACCTGCTTCGCATCGGCTTCTTTATCGATCAACGCCAATAACGTCTCCATCGTAGAACGCGACCAATACGATTTGTCCGGACATTGCGGGGCCAAAATGTAACAAGGATGCTTTTTGAAGAAACCCGATTTGTTAATGTGGTCGAGGAACCTGGTGTAGGCCAATTGCTTTTGGTTATCATCGCCGCGGGCCCCAATGCCATGCAAAAAAACGACCAGCGGAACTTTGGTTCCCGCCTTGATCTTGGCTGGGCTGTACAGCAGGTAAGGCAATTCCTTCTTGCCCTTGTATGTTTGCGCCTCGAAATCGCCAATTTCAATATCCGCGGTGGAAATACTGGCCAGCCAAAACAGCGTCACCGCAAACATGCTGACAAGACATGCACTTCTCTTCATGGTCCATTTCCTTTGTCGATTCCCAACCGTCAAACCTGCCATCGCATTGCAGTTTTCAACGGCAACACGTCCATTCAATTTTAGAGAATATTGCATCCCGAAACCAAAGTCAAACCTGCGGCCCGGACGAGCCAGTCATCCGCGTTCCAGCGACATCGAACACGCCTCAGGATTGCGAGTGGATGCGCCGCCGTTTTCGTGTTAGACCGTTTCTTCCCATCACGTTGCAGACAAAGATGCCAGGACATCGCCTCGATAGGACTCCAGATCATGGACTTCTATTCCGGATTGTTTTCCACCATCATCCCAACGCCGCAATTGACAGGCAAATTTCAGATGGGGCGTGGTTTCAAATTGGGACCGCTCTTGTTGCGACATCTTCCCACCCTGGATTTCCAGGCTCTTCTTCGATGCGACTGACAGTCCGTCGTAATACGATTCATCAACGGTACACAGGTAACGTTTGGCCGGCACGTGCAACGCAATCGGAACCGTCACTTCCGGGGGGAAATAAGGCGCCAGGTAGGCAGCGCCCACCTCTTCGTGGACGAGATCTTCTGCAAACAGGTCGCCTTGCGGTTCTTCCACCAACAGGTGGCCCAGGTCGTGAAACAGCGCGCTGGTGACCTGAGCAGCGGTGCCTCCATTGGAGCGGGCCAAGGCGGCCGCTTGCAAACCGTGCTCCAACTGAGTCACTTCTTCTTCGTAATAGACGCCACCCTTGCGTTGAAAATAATCAAACAATGCATCGACCTTTCCACACGGATCCGCACGTTTCAGGTCCTCGGCGAGGGTTTGATCAAATCGATGCGCTGTCATTTGTCGATGTCTTTCTTATAACGGCGTTCTGCTTATAAAACACCTTGGAGGAACGCCAGCTTCAGTCCATGAAAATCGTGAGGCGGAGTACTCGTTTGCCGTTTGCTAACGTGATTTTATCTATATTATTTAGCCTATACCAAATCAAAGGATTGTAAATGAGTACGCCCGCTGAAGACAAATCATTCCAGCCATACTGGTTCGCGGAAGCGATGCAGCGAGAGTTGGGCGGCCAACCCAATGTGCTCGATAGTGACATACAAACGGATGTCTGCATTGTTGGCGGGGGCTACACCGGTTTGTGGACAGCTATTTTGTTGAAGCAACAGCAGCCAAACCTTGATGTGGTGATTATAGATAAAGGCTTGTGTGGCAGTGGTGCATCGGGTCGTAATGGAGGGTGTTTAACGACCTGGTCAACGAAATACAACTCGTTGAAAAAGTTTTATGGCGAGCAGGAAGCGATTCGATTAGTCAAGGCTTCCGAACAAGCTGTCTATGCCATTGACCGGTTCTGTAAAGAGCATGATATCGATGCCCAGCTTCGGATGAACGGCACCCTTTACACCGCAACCAATTCTGCCCAAAAGGGCGCGATGGATAGCGTGCTTGCGCAACTGGACAAGGAACAGATTAACAGCTGGCAGAAATGGCAGCAGGCTCGAGTTCAGCATGAGTCGGGATCAACATTGCACCAGGAGGGTTTCTATTCACCCGTCGCGGCCAGTGTTCAACCGGCCATGTTGGCGCGCGGTTTGAAACAGGTCGCCGAAAAAATGGGGGTCAGGATTTATGAAGATACCCCAATGGAAAACCTCCATGCTGAAACTCCTATAACGATTACCACGCCGAACGCCACGATTCACCCAGGGAAAGTCGTGTTGGCTCTCAATGCCTGGATGCTGGAAAAGTTTCCGCAGTTTAAACGAAGCGTGGTGCTGGTTTCATCGGATATGGCAATCACTCAACCGATCCCCAAAAAACTGACTGCAATGGGACTGACCGACGGAAAAAACGTAGTGGACTTGCGAACTTTCGTTCACTACTACCGCAGTACGCCGGACGGCCGTTTGATGCTCGGCAAGGGCGGTAACTATTTTCCATTTGCCAACAAAATCTCCAAGGTGTTCGATCAGCCAAGCCGTTATACCCGAATATTACGCCGTTCGTTTAACCGGCTTTTCCCGTCACTGCAGGACGAGACGTTTGCGGCAACCTGGACCGGCGCTTCCGATCGTTCAACCACCGGATTGCCGTTCTTCGGCAAATTAAACGATCACGATGATATTGTTTATGGCCTGGGCTATTCGGGCAGTGGTGTCGCCCAAACCTGGATCGGGGGGCAGATTCTCGCATCCATGACCTTGAATCAGAACAATCAATGGACCGAGTGCGGCCTCGTTTCCGGACCTAGAGGCCAGTTCCCTCCGGAACCGATACGCTGGCTAGGCGCGCTGACGGTCAGAAATGCGATTCGTCGCAAAGAACACGCTGAGGATTGCGACAGAAAACCATTGTGGCTTGACAAGCAGTTGGCAAAATTTGCTAATGCCGTCGCCAAGACTGATAAAAATAATTAATACTGATCGACGCCAAAACAGTGGCAACAGGAATTTATTTCGTGATTGTAAATCTCAATGGGTTGGACCTGATTCCCACTGGACATCCCGGTGCAAAGTGCGTCAGCCACAAAACAAATTTCCCCGGCTTTTGAAACGTAAAACCCCCAAATTTTTTCAATCCGATATAACCTCCTTTGGCCAGGACACCGCCGTTGCCCATTTCGAAGATTGCATTTTCCCATCCCATCAGATCACTGGCCGGTTGCCGTGGTCTATCGTCGTTACCAATTCGCTTGAACAACACGTTGTCGAACGGTTGCAATGAAATATCATCTTCTGAATTATTCTCCAACCGCAAGTCAATATTGATTTGCTCATTCACCTGAAACTGTTTTTTTTCAAGTTTGAGAATTACATTGATCGGAACGTTTGGACGCGAATAAGAATCCGATGCCACCTCCCTGACCTGGTTTCCTAGAGGCAAGCCTTGTTCATCACCTACAGCAAGAACCGTAATCGAAATTGAAGTAAAGACGTTAACCATCGGAATACTCCTTTCGTGGTCGGCGGCTGGCTTGCTCCACCGAACGTCCCCTGGAACCAAAATACAGTTCCAAAACGTTCGTTAACAACCAGAAACTAAACCATCTTCGCCAACCCGAATAGCGACAACATGCCCCGTTTCATCGAACAAAAAACTGAAATTCGGATAAAGCAAAAGATCCAAAACCAGTTTTTCGTTTTTTACCACTTCATCACCATTGAGCGGCTCTCCCATACAGTCCATCACTGCCCTGCGGGAACTACCCACCTTCAAACCGTTTTCCAACATATATTGATCGGACATAACGGTCAGCCCCGTCATTTCCTTACCACGGTTAAATTCAAATAGAATCCCCTCATCAGAAAATCGTTTTCGTCCGGCCGTGATTTCCGACCCGAAAATTTCTTCCCGGGTACTGACACCGATTTTCCAGGGGCCACAACCCTCGGCAGATAGCCGGGTTTTCGAATCAGGACTAGCAGCCTGACGGGGTGACTCTCCCTGTTGCGAGCAACCAAACGCCCCGGATATCAAACAGAAGGAAAGCAGGGAGTAGCAAACTGAAATCAAGCGATGTCCGTTCATCCCCATCGTCAAACACCTCACGGAAAATAATTACAATCGGACAGTCGACTGCCCGCCTTTTTCAACCACAGTGAACATTGCGCGTCGGTTGATTCGTCGTTTGACGAGCAGCAGAACCCGCGCGTTCCCAAGTTTAGACAGAAGACACGATTTTCATTCTCAAACATGACCGATATATTGCCCTTTAACAAACAATTGTGATCATAAATATTTAAAATATTGCTGGCAAACTGCAGGGCGTTTGATGGCTTACAGTTCAAACCAAAAAACATAAACGGTAAACGGGCCGTTGTTGTCCCCAGCAACTCCAATGTTCCATCCTCGAGAATCCTTTCCGCCGGGATTCGACTGTTTCGAGACAACGGTACATGATCGGCCTTATTTCCCTGTTTCGGGTCGCACCCATCGTTCACTCGGGTTGGGGCCGTTGGGACCGGTAAGCGTTTTGCCGTCCAGTTGATAATGGGCACCCAGGCCAACCCCGTTCCATCTGGAAAAGGCAACGACGCGGCCTGTATCCGATATCGCGTAAAGCCCTTGGGTCATGTTCCCGTTGAAGTCTTCACTGTAAGAACCATCTGCACCAAACACGACTGGGTGATCATTCCCCTTGACCGTTCGCCAAGTCCCCGCCAATTCCCCGGCAACGCGCTCCCCAAAATGCCACTGTCCATTCTGTTTATACCGCTGGATCTGCAATTGCAATTCCTGTCGGGTGACCGCCGGGCCTGCGGTCGTATTCCGAGTTCCCGAATCTACAGGGTTGGCCGTTACCTCGATTTCCGGCTGTTCCATGTTGGACTCGGCGATGTCACCTTCGGTACCGGCATGTTGCCTGAGAACCGGTTGCTGTGCGTCATCTGTCTGGCAACCCAGCCCTGCTAAACAAATACAGCAGAACAAGCAGACAAGAGGCCTCGTCCGCAGTTCGTCATGAGAATTCATTGTTGGCCCGTTTGTCGACAGCATGATTCCTGGTTCCGATCTTTCCAATTAAATGCCTAGCCAGTTGGTTTCGTTGGCGTGTCCGGCTGTAGATCTTTGCTGCGTTGTTTCAAAAACAACTCGTGCAGTTTTGATGCGATACCCGAATGTTCCGCCGCAACATCGGTTTGTTCCCGTGGATCCTTTGTCAGGTTAAACAGCTGCCAATCCTGGGCATCCATCGGTTCCTGCTTGCTGTATTTGACGATCTTCCAATCACCGTGTTGCAGCGCCCAACGGTTGGTTTTCCTGTTCCAGATCCAGTACAGATCACGTTCTACCAACGGTTCATCGGCAAAGACAATCGGTGAAAGGTCCACCCCATCCCAGGGAACGGGCTGGCTCGGTTGATATCCAACCAGACCAGCCAACGTCGGAAACCAATCGATGATGTGAACCGGGTCGGACACCTGTTTGGGTTGGATATGACCGGGCCAATTGGCAAACCCGGGAACGTGAATGCCACCTTCCCATACGTCTGTCTTTTTTCCCTTCATCGGCAACGGCTGATTGAATTGGGTCAACTTGAGATCGTCGGGGTAGGCGTTGCCCGGCCAACTCCCTTGCGGTCCATTGTCAGAAGAAAAAAGAATCAGCGTGTTTTCTCGTTGGCCCGTCCGTTGCAAGGCTGCCACGATCTCGCCAATGGCATGATCCAGGTGATGGGCTGCGGCCAATAGCAATCTTTTTTCCGGGTCCGGTTCACTTTGGATTTTTCCTGCTGGATCATTAAACCACTTGATCTGGTCTTCATTGCGCCAACGATCCGGATTTTCCTTATCCAGCTGAGTCGGCTGGTCAACGAACGGGCCACGCTCATCCAGCGGCGTGTGGACCGCGTGGAAGGCGACATATAAAAAAAAGGGCCGTGTCCGTTTCTGTTCAATCACTCTGACCGCCTCGCGTGCGACCAGGTCGGTCGCATGGATCCCGTCTTGGCGACCGGGGATCGATTGATGATCCCGGTGCCAGGTTTCTTCAAAAGGCCCTGGGCGGTAGCGATGGTCGTACATGCCCACTGCCCCGGCCAACGATCCATAAGTATGGTCAAAGCCAAAATGATTCGGCCCGTGCTCCGGCCTGGATCCCAAGTGCCATTTGCCACACAGGTAGGTGTCATACCCTGCTTCCTTGAACATACTGCCCAGGGTAGGGGTGCCCAATGGAAAGGCCGGTTCGTTACTGGCGGCCAATGCCTGGTGGCCAAAGCGCCCCGGGTAGCGACCCGTCATGACGGCGACACGGGTTGGTGTACACTGCGGCATCACGTAATGCCTGGTAAACGTGGCACCCTGTTTAGCCAACTGATCGAGGTGCGGCGTATAAACCTTGGGATTGTTGTAACCAATATCGGCCCAGCCTTGATCGTCGCTGATGATCACAATCACATTGGGTCGACCCTGTTCAGCCAGCAGTTGCGAGCATGCGGCAACCAGAACCAGGATTCCAAACACTCCAACCATCCATCTCGACAAGCCTGCTTTAACCATCCACTTGATCCTCTCGTGTATAACTAATTTTTGAGCGACTGCAGGTAATCCAGCAAACTGATAAAGTCATAGAGGCTGAATTCTTTCATCAAACCTTCTGGCATGCTGGAGATCGCGGATTCCCTTCTGGATTCAATCGTCTCCTTGGGCTGAATCCACTCTTTCCCCTCCTTGTCTCGCATGACAACCTGGTCGGCCGACTCCTCGGTTACGTATCCGGCAAGCAGGCGACCGTCGACATCCAGAATGATATTCGTTTTAAAACCTTGCGCGATCGTCTTGTCAGGCAGGAGAATCGCTTCTGCCAGTTCCTTGCGTCGATACGTGTTGGAAATGTTACCCAGAAACGGTCCAATCGGTTTATCCCCTTGATGGACCGTATGACAAGCATTGCAATTTGCCTTGGCAAACACGACCTCACCGTGCCCGGCATCGCCCTTGGCCTTCAGTGCCTCGGCAATCACCTGCTCGTTTTTGAGCTGGGCCAATTTGGGCGTTTCGTCCCTGCGGGTTTTCAGCTTAAGAACTCCCACCGCCAACTTGGCCGCCTGCGACAACTCCGTATCGGGATCCTGGACGGCATCCAGGATCCAGTTGTCCAGGAAATGGTTTCCCGTCATGGCCGACGCACGGATCAAGCGAAGACGCGTCAGCGGATCCTTCCACTGTCGAGTCACTTCTTTGCTGGCGATTGTCCTGGCCGACGGTTTAGCATTTTTTCTGGAGGCGACCGTTAACAGGAATCCCTGTGGCCAAATACCGTTTTCCGGCCGTATCGATTCCTTCACAACTAAATCAATATGGTTTTCAACCACCTTGGAAGATCCACAGACAAGGGCCAGTCGCTTGAGATCCGTCTCCGGCATCCGTTCATCCGACAGCCGGGTCAAAGCTGCAACCATCGGTCGAATGACCGCCGGATCTTTCATCTTCGCCAAGACCTGGATGGCATCGGCGAGCACCGTATGCGAGATCGGGCGACGTTGCAGCATCTTGTCCAAAAAGGGGAGGGTAGTTGCTGGCAGGGAACCTGCCGTCTTAAGCACTGAGATGGTGGGCCCAACCAATTCGGGTTGAGAACCAGCCATCTCAATAAAGTCGTTTAACCAGGCATCGTCCACCATCCGGTTTCGCCCGATGGTCTCCATCATGTATGCGGCGAGCGGCACGCCAGCCTGCTTCAATTCACTTCGCATAATCTCGCCAATCCGGGCACTCCCCTGCCAGGCCACCGGTTGGTAATAAGGCCCCCGCGTGTCCGGTCGCGTGCCCCAGGATCGACCATCCCATTCCGCTTCTTTATAATAAAGTCGACACAGTGTTTTCAAAACGTTTCTCTTTTGTCCGTCTGTGCTGCCGGGCAATAGGCCAATCAATTCATCGACGACCGCCACGTCATGCATCATCGCGAGCGCCCGAAACAACGGCGCGTCCATTTTCTTATCCTGCTGGATACGTTCGATACAGGCCTGCCACACCTTGCGATCAGAATTGCCCGAAGCATACCGCTTGGCGAGCTCCCGGATGGCCGTATGTTGGACTAGCAAATCCTCATGGCCCGCGAGATCGAGCAATTGTTCCAGGGTGCAAGTCGTCTGAATGTCGTGCACCATGGATCGCGGTTGATTCCGTCGGTCAAGGCCCAACGTTAACAACTGTTCCTGGCGGGAATCGTTGCGCCGAATCAATTCCCGTTGCGACTCCAGGCGGCGGCGGTGACTCGGCGAATCAAACAGCCCCACCAACTCGTCGTTTGACAGTTCCTGAAATTTCGGCAACGGCTCAGGCTGAAAGTCTTTCGGTTTTACCTGCACGATAAAACCGACATCCGCTCCCTCCCATTTGAAGGTGGCCCCTTTCCAACTGGAACAATACAAACGGCTCATTCCATCCACGTCGGCATCGGTGGGTCGGGTTAATTGAACAAATTTTTGCGGTGACCGTGTCTCTCGAAATGTGGCCCCGGACGGTGCAACCGCATGATGATACAACGCCCCGGTGCCCCAATCCGCTGAGAAGGGAGCGTGGTTCCAATCGCCAAACCCGGGTTCATCAACATAGACTGCCCCGCACCCCGAACCGCCACCATAATCGGCCAAAGGTGCGATGCACTCATCCGCAAAATTTTTGTACAGGCGGGGGTAACCATGATCGTCCCCGCCGGTAAAGTGATGAAACCGAACGTCCCAACCTCCCCCATCATTCGTATTATCCCGGGCAAACAATTCCAATTCGGGACTCACCGCAACTTCCAATATATTTCGCGTGCCCGTCGAATAAATTTCCAACCCCGTTCCGTCAGGACGCACCCGAATCACCCCGCCTCCTCGATGAGTGAGTCGTGTTCCATCGGTTCCCTCCGCATTCAAAAAACCAAAGTCTCCCCCGGCAACGTACAAATACCCATCAACTCCCAGACTCAAACCATTGGTCGTGTGGTCTGCCGGGCGTTTGTCATAGCCAAAGGCTAGATTCTTTACCAGAACGTTCTGCTCATCCGCGACTCCATCGCCGTCGTTGTCAATGAAGACTGACAGGTGGGGTGGGTGCATCAGGTACAACCGGTCATGATCCCACACGAGCCCACGCGGCGCATCGACTTCGCAAAAGACATTGGTCTGATCGGCCCTCCCGTCACCGTCGATATCTTTCAGGCGAATCACTCGCCCACGTTTGGGATCCCGCCCCAGTGATCCGTTCCCATCCGAACTGACAAACAGGGTACCGTCGGGTGCCGCTGCGACGAACACCGGGTAGTTGACTGCCGGAGGCGCTGCAAAAACGGTTGCCTCGAAACCCTCTGCAACCTTGACGCCTTTCAAAATTTCCGCCTCCCGCTCAGGCGTTAATCGTTTCATAACGGGCGGAGCGTTGCCCTGCTTGGCATACGGATCGTCTTCGCCCGGTTTCTTGCCGGCGGGCGTCGGTTGGAACAGCGGTTTGAATTCCTTGCTTGCCGGCCAAAGGTTCTTCAGCTTTTTCCCTTTGAATTCAACTTCGCGAATACTGCACCAGCCACCTTTGTTTGTTCCCAGGCCTTCGATTCGAATTTTCTTGACCGGTTGATCTGCATTCGGCAATGCCTGAAACCCGGGCAGGTCCTGATCGTTATTTTCTACATCCACCACAACCTCAAATTTTCCCTCAGCCGCGGCCGCCAGCACCTTGTATTGGTAGGCCACATCGCGTTCCCACGTGATCTTGATTTCAGTAACCTGCTGCGGTTTCTCGAATTCAAATTCGATCCATTGCGGATAGCTGCTGTCTTTGGCACACCACCGCGTGTTGCGGTCGCCATCCAAAACATCCTGCGGTTCGTGGTTAGGCTGGACGGAAGAGGCGGATACGTGAACCAAATTGGCATTCTTGGGCATGGACTTGGGCTTTGGCTTGGCTTTCTTGTCCGCTCCTCCCTTGGATTCGACAAAGGTAACCTTGTTTTTGCCGGTAAAAGGAACCAGGTTCTCAGGAGACAATTTTCCACACGACCAAAGGGTGCCCCGGGTCACCAAGTCCAAGTAACGATCGTCGGCTACGCCCTCGTTATAATGACCCAATGACATGCTGAAACTCCGCGCTCCCTGTTTTTCATTGGTCCAGATCACGACCGCCTGTTGTTCGGTCTCCTTTCCGTTGCGGTTAATTCTCTGCTTGCCGATGGCCAGAGGATGAGCGTCGAAAAGCTTGGCATTATTGTAGAGTTCGTCTTTTTCGATCGTCCAATCCTCTGCGCCCTTGACGATCGGATGCTCCCGATCTACGAATTCGACTTCCAACGGAACGTGCGGTCCATGACCGGTGGATTGTAGTCCCAGATGTTTAAACCACAAATCGGTCCCGTTTCGAAAACTGTGCATGGCACAGTGCAGGTGGACCGCTGGCGTTTTTTCGTGCACCTTGAGAATTCGTTTTACCAACTCGACATCTTTGTTGCTGGCCGCACATTCGTCGTGAATGATAACGTCATATCCGTTGGCCCAGTTGACGTTGTCATAGACGGTCAAAGGAGGATTGGTCGACTTGTCATTGGTCCACCAGACATCGACCTGAATATTGCCGCGCTGCTGGATTCCCTCCGATAAAATTTTATGCTGCTGCACGTAATCGTGACAGCATCCACCGCAAATGAGCAATGCCCTGATCGGCTGGCTGGACGACGGTGCCGATTGGACAGCGCCGTTTTGAGCAACCATGATTCCAGGTAAAGCGAGCAGTGCCCCCAGACAAATGATTCGAACAATCATTTAAAATCCCTAACTAAAAACTGACGATACCAAATTATTACCGCTTAACAGGGTGCCCCTACTAACCGATCAGGTCCATTATCCTGCGGCCGCCAAACAAAACTAGTCACCCCAACCATAAAAGCCAGGAAACCGTTTCAAGGCAACGGACCCGCTGGGAGCATTTGCGACCAAACAGGTCCGCTGTTCGGGGGGGCAGGGGAGTAGAATCAGGCAGACAATTATCAGGTCAGCTCTCTTGGCCACAACCACGGATGGCCAGCGATCGTCGATAGCAAACCACTGCCAGCCAACCCCCAATCGCTGCGAACAACCAACCCCACAACAATTGACCGGCGCCCATAAACAGTTCGCGCCAAGGTTGAAACTCCACGTTTGGCCCAAAACCACCGCCTGCCGCGGGTAACACCGGATTCAAGGCAGGGTCTAACGGAACGGGCCGCACCACTTTCGAATAGGTCCAAGTCAGCAATTGGTTCGTCAAGAGCGGCGAGTCCATCGCGTTGTCCGTTTCAATCAAACCCGACAACGTCACGTAGCCCAAGCCCCACAGGCAGAATCCGATCCAGTAGGCGCGTCTTGCACCTGGGTGAAATATTGCAAACAGCAAAGCGCACAAGAGGCCGACGAGCGTCGCCGTCACGAAAACGGCAAACAGGAATGGCGACGACTGAGTCATGGCAATCAGCCCCAACGCCGATACGGTTACCACCACCATCAATTGTAAAATCGAAAATTGACGAGACGACGTTTGCGACATTGCGCTCTCCCTCTAGTTTGACAAGCAATCCAACTTGTCACGCTATTTCTACCGGCAGCCGGGTGGCAGGCTCAAACCTATATTGAATCATAAAACAAGCGACACGCCTTACAACAAGAACCGTGAATCAACACAAAATTGAACCGGAACGGAAAATAAGGGCAGCCTTTGTATCTCATTCCACGCAACGAACGGGTAGAAATAAAGGCCCGTCGGATGACACCAGCGGACCGTTACCAACAAGGGCACTACGATTCCAGACGGTGGCCTTTAATCCACTCGCTCAATTTCACCCGGCCTCCAGGTCTTGTCGAACCACGGTTTCAACGGGCCGTACAAACGCAAGCAGACGAACCATCCTTTTCCAGGAACCGTTTGTATCCAGTTAGCCTCGTGGCCTGTTGGCGCCTCGGGCGAAAACCAGATCGTGGTAGAACCATCCGCATTGGGTTTCATATCCCGGTTACGTTGATTGTTTTTGCTGGGGTAGAGCTGACCCGTTTGCAGCATCGACCGAGTTTGTGGGTCATAGACCACCAGCGACCAAAAATCCTTGGCCGGGACATCGGCCGGAATGTCAACTTGATAGGTTTTGCTGCCATCCAGATATTCTCCTTGGTCGTCGGTTGCCGCCAACGCATATTGTGAACCAGCACCAACCATTTCCAGAACCATCGCAGGTGTGTTCACCGTCGCGATATAGAAAAACAGGGTGCGGGCATCCTTGTTGCGGCCCCCCTTACCCTGGTCAATCAGCCACCGATAATCGGCGCCATCAAAAGCGCTGAACCAGGCACTTTTGGGACCATAGTATCGAATGGTCTTCGACCGGGGACGAAATGCGAGTGCTCGCGCCGTCGCGTTGCCGACCGCCACGGCGTCTGTAAGGATTCGTTTCATCCGTTCATCCGGCTTGAAAGACTTACCTTTTTCAATGCCGATGGAAGCCAGGTTTCCTCGGATCTCGGGGTCTAGAAATTCAATCGGTTCGCGTTGAATGACATCGTCTATCTCCGCGTAGAACGAAAAATCATTGGCGTGAATGGTGTTCATGACTTTGCCGGTGCCGTTGACCACTTCCAGTGCTGGCGGATTGGCCGCATCGGCCAACGGGTAAATTTTCAATCCCTCGGTCCACATCTTAACGGCCGCGTCGGTCTTGCCGTCCTTCAGGAAACCGCGCAGTGGCAACCAATTCACATAGGTACGACTATTTGCCACGAAATAACCTTTGGGAACGTCGCCTTCATAGCCGGGCGGCAGAATCAAATACTTCCCACCCTTGCCCTTGTCGGGACCGGGCGCACCCATGTCGACGACAAACCTAAAATAGGCGTCGTTGACAGTTCCGGGACCAGCCCCGGGTGGAATCTCGACTACCGTTGGCCCATCTCGTTCGAGATTCAACAGACCGATGGCATAAATGGTGTCGGTGTTACCGGTCAAAAACAATGCGTTGGAGTCCATCAGTTCCTCGAACAACAGGACTTTGTTAGCCTTGTCGATCCCCACGCTCTCCATTCCGCGTCGCATTGCTTCGATGGATGCGAGTGGAACGAGATCGAGGAATGCCTCGACACCTCGCATGCGGTCCAGGTTTTCATAGACCTTTTCGACCGTCGATGGCTCAGGCATCCCGTCAAAAAAACTGAGGGTTCCAAGTTGTTCGGTTTGGACTTCGTCCGGCGTCATAATTTCGGAGGGGATGGGAGTGTTGTAACCAGCAGGTACCTGGGCAACACCCATCCCGCCCCACAACGACAACGCGAAAATTACCATAAGTTTTAATAGTTTCTTCATGGGAGTCCTTGCAACTTCAGTTAATCAATAAATCGCCTGCGTTGAAACTCTACAATATCTCAACCAGGAACCTGTAGATGCCACGCTTACCGGCTGGCTCTGGGACTGGGAAATGCCCCAATCGATCGATTCGGTCATCAACCACCGAGATTCCTGACTCGCCAGCCAATCTTCGTACGGATACTGGATCGATGTTGACGGGAAAGAACCGGGATTTGTGCCGAATCAAGTCACAACATTTTTACAGACCACGAACCAGATCGTCAACGACTCTATTATCGCCAGGTCGCAAACGTTAATCAGTTTGTGCCTTATGGTGATCGACCAAACGGTGCTGGATAAAGATAAGTGGTGTACAAACAAAAACCAATGTTGACATTCGCTCGCTAACGGGAACCAGCACCACGCCGAGAATATTTAAACCGATTGCAGCCACAATCCTCAAGTCCATACCTACGATCACGGCCCTGGAAATTTTGTGATCCGTTAAAGCTCGCAACCCGTAATGCCAAATCAACAACAACAACAAATAATTCGCAAGTTGTACAAAACCGAACAGGACCGCCACATTAAAATCGGTGGGATAATGGGATCGTATACCCGTGACCCACGGGGCCAACGAAAGCGGCAGCATGAAACACAGGTTCATCCAGATAAAGGTACGGTTACAACGCACCATGTAATTGAGCATCACATGGTGTAAAACCCAGTAGGAAGCAATCAACGTGAAACTGGTAAAATAGGGCAACAACTGGTGTTCAATCTTGGTGAAAAAAGCAAGAGTTCCCTGGTTGATGAAATCATGTGATTCCGGAATATCCAGCCCCAAAACCATGATGGTGATCACGATCGCGAAAACACCATCGGAAAGACTGAACAAACGGTCCATTGTCAGCGGGACCGGAAATCCCTCTTGATTTGTCATGAATTGCAACCTTACTCGGAGTTCCTTTTGGCCATTCTGTCACGTTGCCGCACGCGGTTATCAATGTAACAGTTCCCCTTTGTTATTGTAATTCCATCGATTGAATTGGCAGCCACCTCACATCATCACACCGCCCAATACGAGTTACCCACATCTGATTTCGTCTCGAGAAAGGCGGTTCGAGACAGGCGGTTCGACTTGCTGCTTGAACTCGATTCCTGCCCATAAAACTGCCGGCCGGCTCAATCACCCCATCCGTCCCATTCAATCCAGACAGGCAAGACTCCGATCGGCAAATCAAAAACCTGTTCAGGTGGTCAGCGGCGTCTTATTGATTCCATCTGAAATCTTCGTCGTACCATCCCATCTGCGACGCCGAAACACCTGCCGGTTGCGTCGGGAAACCTCCGGATCAAAGTGCGTCTTGGGATGGTCCAGGTGAAGTTGCATCAGCGAATACTTCAGGTATTGCGACTTGATTCCCGAGTTTCTTAATCGAACGCCCATGTCACGATCTTCGCTGCCGTAACCCGGGAAATTCTCATCAAACCCATTGACGTTCAACAAGTCCTGCCGCCAAGCGGCCGCGTTGGAACCGCTAAACACGCAATGTCGCCAAGTCAACTTATTCATGATCGCAATCATTCGTTGGCCTGCCGTGAGCCGGTTACGGAAACGCCGCATTGATCGATCCCGTTGTTCCAGGAAATCCGGATCAAAAACCTCGCTGCTTAGAATTTGTTGATCGGTAAATTGCTTATGAATTTTCGATGGCACATCAATCCGACCACCTGCCGTAAATGTCGATGGTCGGGCCAACCGTGCATGACTCGCCACGAAATCCTTGCGGGGGATGCAGTCGCCATCACAGAAGATCAAGTAATCCGCTTCGGTCCGGGAAATGGCCGCATTACGGATCGCCGACAGTCTGAATCCATCGTCCGGATGCCAGACATGCTGCAAGTCGAGACCTGAAAAGCAATCCTCTCTTAGCACCTCCGCAGTTCGCTCATCGGATCCATCGTCAGCAACGAGGATCTGGAAGGTGGCATCCTGCTGGGTTACGAAACCGAGCAGACTCATGCGCAATACGAATGGGCTATTGTAGGTCGATAAAACAACGGCAATTTTCATTAGCTCAAATGTCGCTTTGCAGTCTTGACCGGCTCACCTGCGACCCGCTGCAGCTGAAATAAAACGCAACGTTTCTAACGCCCGGGAATTTACCAAAATAGACTGCTCACGTCATCAACGATTTTTTAACCGCAACACGACGCGCGGCAACCCGGTTTTCGACTGACATCCAGGCAGATTGGACCGTTTAAATACGTTGATTTTGACAGAACGGTGGTTTCCGAAAATTCGAAAGCAGGGAAACCCCAATATTCCCGATAGCAGATTGCCCCGGTTCATTGCTCCAATAATTCGCCAGACAGCTCAACCGATAGACGATTCTCTGACCGCCAAAGTGGTTTCCGGTTGAAAATCTCGACCGCGCGGTTCGGACTACTTCTTGGCAGGGGGAGCTTTTTCAGTGTCGGTTGTGGGTGCAGCGGTTTGGCCAGTTGTCGCTTGAGTTTTTACCTTCATCCCGGGCTGAACTTTCTGCGTCCCTTCACTGATAATCTGCTCGCCGACCTTCAATCCTGTCAACACGATGAACGAGTCTTCGTATTCGTTTCCGATGGTAACTTCCCTGACCTGGACCACATTGTCAGAACCGACCAAGTAGACCTGCGCTCCCAGCTGACCCTGGATGAGTGCAGACTGTGGAATCAGCAAGGCGTCCTTAATCTGTCCCAAATCAAGCGTCAGCGGACAATATTGTCCTGGCAGCAACTCGACCTCATCCGTACCCAAAAACGCATTCTTGAAAACGGCGCGAAATTCCAACATGTCCGTATTTGAATCGATCTGGGCGCTGACATAATTGACTTTGCCAACCTCGCCGTAAGGTTTCCCATCGGGCAGCATCAGCGTTACATCACTGTTATCCAAACGACTGGGGTCCGTCTTGGACCCACTCTGTAAATCGAGTGCTTGAATTTCTGATAATTGATTGCGACTGATATTGAACAGCACATAAATCGGATCTACCTGGATGGCCGTCGTCAACGTGTCTTTATTTTCCGTTACCAGAGCTCCCAAGTTGATCTCGGTTGACTGAATACGAGCGTCAAATGGCGCCAGGATTCGGGTGTAACCAAGGTCGAGTTGCGCCGACACGATATTGGCCTCGTCGCGCTGAATCGCGGCTTTCAACTCGGCCACCTTGGCGACGGAAGATTGTTGTTTTTCCAAGGAACCAGCTCCT
Organism: Mariniblastus sp.; assembly: GCA_014237975.1. Lineage (GTDB taxonomy): Bacteria > Planctomycetota > Planctomycetia > Pirellulales > Pirellulaceae > Mariniblastus. Next base: position 19,270 of record JABACA010000036.1, read on the forward strand.
TTTTTCGCCAACTCCGTATAACGTTTTACCTCGATGTTCCAATATTCCAGGCTCGCCTCGTTCTGAGCTTTTTGAGCCTCGGCTGCGTCAAGTTGTGCCTGGAAGGGCCGTGGATCAATCTGGTACAACAACTGGCCCTTCTTGACGATATTCCCTTCCACGAAATCACGTGATTGCAGGTAACCCGTTACGCGGGACATAATCCCCACCGATTTCACCGCCTGCAAGGTGCCCGTAAAACTAAGTCGTCGTGGAATGGTCTTCGCGACAACCTGGGTAACCGTTACCGTAGGCTCCTTGGGAGGCTGAATATTCGGCTTGGGTATAATACAGCCGCTGATGCCAATCGCGGTGAGCAACAGCATAACCAACCCCCAGGACACGGGTGGTTGGTTTAGATGGAATCGATACGTGTTCATTGGTCTACTCACCTTTTGCTGGTCCCTGTTCACTGTCGGACGGGCCGGGGTCTTCTTCTGGCGGCTCGGAATCCTTGTCTGATCCATTATCAACGTCTTCACCGCTGGATTTTTCTATTGGGCTATTTGCCGCAGAATGATCATTCGAGTTTGTACTGCCGTCATCGTCAGGATGCTGACGCGTTTCGCTGCCCGCTGGATCATCGACCGACATTTCATCCCGGGCTCGACTACTGAATCGTTCACGGACTTTTTCAACCATAATAAAAAATACGGGAATGACGATGATTAACAACGTTGCCATCGACATACCACCCACAACGGTTGTCCCGATCGATCGCCGCGAGTTAGCACCTGCACCAAACGCGATTGCCAAGGGCACCGTACCGAGGATAAAGGCAAAGGCTGTCATCAGGATGGGTCGTAAACGAATCTTGGCTGCCATGATGCCCGCTTCCCGGGGAGAATCTCCACTCATCCGGCGGTCCCGGGCAAATTCGACAATCAAAATGGCATTCTTGGCGCTCAAACCGATCAACATCACCAGACCGATCTGCGCATAAATATCCAGCGCGCGTTCACAGTAGTGCAGCGAGTACGCGGCTCCCAGTAATCCGGTGGGGACTGCCATCAGCACCACCATCGGCATCGCCCAACTTTCATACTGAGCTGCCAATACGAAAAACACCAACAGCAGAGACAACCCGAAAACAATGGGGGCCAGGTTGCCGGAAAGATTTTCCTGGTAGGTAACGCCAGTCCAGGCAAACGAATAACCCTGTCCCAATGTCTGGTTGGCAATTTTTTCCATCGTCTCGATCGCCTGACCTGCGCTGTAACCAACCCCGGGCTGCCCGGTCAGGGCCACCGAGTCATACATCTGATAATGGGTCACGTTATACGGCCCCGTCATCGGTTTCGTGGTGACCAGGGCACTCAAGTCAATCATCTTGCCCTGCCGATTCCTGACCTTCAATTCGGTAATGTTTTGTTCTGTCTGTCGGGCCGATTCATCCGCCTGGATATAGACGCGGTAAACACGTCCAAACTTGTTGAATTCATTGACGTACTTCGATCCCAGGTTGATTTGCAACGTATCAAACAGGTCCTGCAAAGAAACATCCAACGACATCGCCTTGGTGCGATCGATATCAATGAATCTTTGCGGCGTATCCGTCTTAAACGTGGTGAACACCCTCGCCAGAGCTGGATCGGCATTTGCTTTCTTGATAACCTCGCTCGCCATCTCATTCAAAGAATCGTAGCCCCGCGACATACGATCCTGGATCTCCATCTGGAAACCCCCTACCGTGCCCAATCCGGGGATCGCCGGTGCGTTGACGCAGATGATTTCCGCATCCGGTATGTCAAAGAACTTCGTTTGAGCGCGAACCATAATACTGGAAAGAATGCCCGCTTTTGTTGTTCGTTCGCCCCACGGTTTGAGTAGCGCAAACAAGATACCGGCGTTGGTTTGTTTGATCGAATCGATGCCGTTAAATCCGCTGATCTCAACCACATGTTCGATGTAGGGATCCGAGGAAAGGATTTCACGACAACGGCCTACCACCTCTTCTGTTCTTCCTATCGACGAACCGCTTGGCATTGACACTGCGACCAGGAAATACCCCTGGTCCTCTTCGGGAACAAACCCGGTCGGAAGCTTGAGCAACATTTGGACACCAAGGAAAGTGACCACACAAAACGCCAGCACCGTGAGTGGCCAGCCAAACCACATCATTTTGACGCACCATCCATACACGTCCGTCATTTTCTCGAAACCGGAATTGAACCATCGAAACAGGATGAACGGCCGTTGCCCCTTTTTGGGCGGTTTTAAAAGGATGGCGCACAAAGCCGGACTGAGCGTCAACGAGTTGATACCCGACAAACCGACTGAGATGGCGATCGTCAATGCGAACTGGTTGTATAATTGCCCCGTCATCCCCGGCATCATGGCCGCCGGTATGAAAACTGCCATTAAAGAAAGGGTCGTGGCGATAATCGGCCCACGCACTTCCAACATTGCTTCCGCAGTGACTTGACGCAAATCCGTCATGCCTTCCTGCAATCTGCGTTTGACATTTTCCACTACCACGATCGCATCATCTACAACGAGGCCCACTGCCAGCACCATGCCGAGCAGGCTCAATGTATTGATGGAAAACCCTAAGATTTTCATAAAGGCGAACGTTCCCACCAGGGAAACGGGAATCGTGATCAGCGGGATCAGTGTGGATCGAAAACTCTGCAGAAAAATATAGACCACAATGAAAACCAACAGAATTGCGATCAATAAGGTTTTGACCACCTCTTCAACCGACGCTTTCACGAACCGTGTCGTGTCGAAGGGAATCAAATAGGTCAAATCTTCCGGGAAGAATTTGGCCTGTCGCTGCATTTCTTTTTCAACCGCTTCGTACAGGTCCAATGCATTGGCGTCTGCTAATTGGTAGATGCCCAGCGCCCCGGTGGCACCTCCATCAAATTTCACGTTCCAGTCATAATCTTCCGAACCCAAATTCACCCGTCCAATATCACGGATCCGAACCACCGATCCGTCCGCGTTGGCCCGCAGAATGATATTTTCGTATTGTTCAACCTGGTCCAACCGGCCTTCTGTATTGAGTTGGTAAGTAAATATCTTGTTGGGAGGGGCGGGCGCCTGACCAATTTTTCCGGCGGCAACCTGTTGGTTCTGCTGCTTGATCGCCGTTTCGACATCCATTGCCGTCAGACCCAAGTTGCTCAACTTGGCAGGATCAAGCCAGACACGCATCGCGTATTTTCGGAATCCGAAATTTTGAATCGATGCGACACCCGGTATACGGGCCAGTGCGTCGGTCAAATGGATGTCAGCATAATTGCCCAGGTATTTGTTGTCGTAGGTTCCATTGGGTGAAATCAACTGAACCACCAAAACCATATTGGTCGATTGTTTCTCGACCGTTACACCAATTTGGTTGACCTCGGAGGGCAACTGCGGCACCGCCTGTTGCACCTTGTTTTGCACATCTACCTGGGCTATCGAAGAATCGTAACCAACATCAAACGTCACGTTGATAATCGATTCACCATTGTTTGTACTTTGCGAGGACATGTAGATCATGCCTTCGACGCCGTTGATCTGTTCTTCCAAAGGGGTCGTGACGGAACTGGCAACCGTTTCAGAGCCGGCACCAAGGTATTGAGAGACCACCTGAATTTCCGGTGGAACAATTTGTGGGTACTGGGCTATTGGCAGCAGATAGGCGGAAATCGCACCAGCCAGAACCATCAACAACGCGATGACACCCGCGAATATCGGTCGTTGAATAAAAAAGTTCATTCGTGTAAGCCAATCAATAAATTCAAGCGCAGGAAGACGCCAACCTGCCAGGGCAATTGCCCAGGACTACCTATCTTAACAAGCTGGATCCGCGCCGATCCAATTTCCATTCTAATTTGGCGCGTTTAGGAAAAATGCGCTCTGAAAATGAACTCGTAAGTTATTTATCAGGAGTTCGATAGACTTTGACGTTTGGCGAACAAATACTACTCCCTTCAGGCCGATTATTCCGATTGAGTTGATTGTATACGAGTTTTTCAATCAACAGGGTTCTCCGGTGTGGGTCGTGCATAACTCCTCCGGAACTGCTTGGCGAACCGGTCCAGTCCATGTTTCGTTTTAAATCCAGTAATCGGTTGACCTTTAACGGTCGCTGCCCGCGACAGGGCCTCTATTCGCTTCGGTTTGCGCTGCTCTCAACGTTGCTGACCTGCCTTTGTCTGACCGTTACCGGTTGCACTTCGTTGCAGCAGTGGTGTGACAACGGTTTCAAAGTCGGACCGAATTACCATCGGCCACCGGCCGCCGTTTCCGAGGTCTGGCTGGAAGCCAACGACCCTCGCGTCAGCTCGGATGGCTCGGATTTCACTGATTGGTGGGCTGTCTTCAATGACCCGGTCCTGGATGGTTTAATTCTCAATGCCTACCAGCAAAACCTGACATTACGGGAAGCCGGATTCCGCGTCCTCGAGGCCCAGGCCGACCGGGCCATAGCCGACGGCGGACTTTGGCCGCAAACACAGAAGTTTAACGGAAATTATTCGCGGAACCAGATGAGCTTCAATAATGCTCAACGCATTCCGGGGATACCCAGATCGTTTGATCATTGGCTGCTAGGGTTCACTGCTTCCTGGGAGCTTGATATTTGGGGCCGCTTTCGTCGCATGGTAGAGGCTGCCGACGCGAACCTGGATGCATCGGTCAACTCATACGACGCCATCCTGACCAGCCTGATCGCCGAGGTGGCCATGTCGTATGTAGAAATCCGAACGTCCCAACAACAACTGCAGTACACTCGTGCCAACGTTCTTATCCAACAAAAATCTCTTGCACTCTCCGAGGCCCAATTCGATGCAGGCAGTACCGACCAGGTATCGGTCGAATATGCCAAGGCCAACCTGGCAGAGACCCAATCACTGGTTCCCCAACTGGAAACGCAATTGCGAACGTCCGCCAACCGGCTATGCATCCTGTTAGGCGTTCCTCCCCGGGAGCTCGGTCCGATCCTCGGCCTGCAAGCGGTCCCGGTGGTCGCGAACGACGTGACGGTTGGAATACCGGCCGATTTGATCCGTCGACGGCCCGATATCAAAGTGGCCGAACGTCTGGTCGCGGCCCGCTGTGCCGAAGTCGGCGTGGCCGAATCGGAACTCTACCCCGCCTTTTATATCAACGGAGATATCTCTCTGAATTCCAAACGCATCAACGAATTGTTCAGCGGGGACAGTGTGGCGGGTGTGATCAGCCCCGGCTTCCAATGGAACATTCTGAATTACGGTCGTTTGATTAACAATGTACGTGCTTACGATGCCGACCTCGAACAGGCCGTTGCCGCTTACCAACAAACCGTATTGGAGGCCGCGGAAGAAGTCGAAAACAGTTTGACTGGCTTCCTCAATGCCCAAGACCAATACACCGCGTTCCAGCAGAGCACCGATGCCAACCTGCGGGCACTGGACCTGGTACTGATCCAGTTCAAAGAGGGCGAAATTGATTTCACCCCTGTCTATGTACTGCAAAACAACATCGTTACCCAACAAAACGAACTGGTTCAGGCGCAAAGCAACATCGCGTTGCAACTGATCTCGCTTTACAAGGCATTGGGCGGAGGCTGGCAATTGCGATGCTACCTGGACCAAAAGTGTGGCGTGATTGTCGATGGTTTCCAGGGAATCGCCCCACCCGTTTCCGGGCCCATCCCGAACTTACAGGAATCCCGCGAAGAACTTCCGGTCCCTAAAGGAAATAACCAGGACGAAGCGCCCGGCGATGTTCCCTTGATCGAATCGGTACAGGATTTGAGCGACTCGGATGTTCGCCGATTGGCCACGGAACTTCTTAAACGGCTGACCCAAACACCGCCCGTGGTCCGTGAAGTTCGGTCGGTACAACACACCACACCGGCCGGCAGGGGCCAGCTGCCACGATCACCCAACCATTCCCGACCGGCCGACACACCGGTACCGACCGAGACAACGGCCCGGATCATTGATCACCGAAATGTACCATCACCCAGAACGGCTGAACGCCTGAGCGATCAGGATGCTTCATCTCGACACCGATAACCAACGATATTTGTCTCTGAATCAAACCATGGCAAACGCAACGTCGTGCGTTGCCGTTGGTTGACTAGCCCATTATTTTCAGTGCGAAATAGGGCACAATGGTAAACACAACGGACAGGATCTTATACTGCGAAAGGTATCGCAAATAAACCTGCTTCAAACTTTTCTCATCCAGGTCGAATATTTTGCCGTGAATTTTCAACGCCTGTTCCCGGCCAAACGTAATGGCCGCCAACGACAGGATCAGCATTCCAATATTAATGACAGCGCACCAACCTAAAAATTCTGTCAATGTTTCAATGATCATTCTATCCCTTTTAGTTTTAATCAACGGCTTGAACAAGTTTCTCTGCGGCCGACGCGGCACCCGTCAGCCATTCATTAACTGGTCTGCCAGTTCAGATGGCTGTGACAGCATCACATCGTGTCCCGAGTCGATAAAATCCGGCTCCACTCCCAATCGCGCTGCCCATTCCAGGCACCATTCCCGCGCCAGACACTGGTCGCGTTGACAAATCAGGTACCGGGTCGGACAACCGGGAACGCTTTCCGGGATGGAGTCGAAATAGACTTTTAACGGCTGCGGTGTAAGCTGTTTGTATGCCCAGCGTGCCTGTTCTTCTGTAAGGTCATTAAAAAAAACGGAGCGAGCCTTTTCAAACGGCCAAATCACGGAGTAATCCTCCGATGCCTCGGCAAGGTCAAGGTAAGTTTGCTGCCGTTCCTGCGGAAACAGGTCGATCGCACGTTGGCCAGGTTTGCAAACGATTGCCGCCAAAAAGACGACCTGATTCAGACGTGCCGCATATTGATCCGCCAGTTCCGGGAGAAGGATGCCTGCCAATGAATGGCCCACCAGTGTCAGGTCCTGGCAATCAATAGATTCGATTTCAGCCCGAACGGCTGACAAATAACTATCCCGCTTGACCGTCTGGCGGGGAGTCGGGTCGGCACCATGACCAGGCAAGTCCGGCGCGGAGGCGGTGGCGCCTCGCGATTCCAATTCTCTCTTCAAGGCCTGCCAACACCAGCTGCCATGGCTGCCGCCATGGATTAACAGAAAATGTCTCCTCATGTCTCAGTCACCTTGTGCAACAGAACAGGGACGGCGGTCACTTGACCCGGCAAATGAGAGCATGCCAACTGATTGACCGTGCAGCGGAATCGTTCAACGCCAATTGTATCGACCAACGGGAACCGATGACTACCTGCCAAAATTTGCCACGGCATGCGCAAACAAAGCCTCGATCAGTGATTGGCTGGAGGACCGGATATTCCACAGCGGAGCGTCTTCTTCTGTCAACGCAATGAAATACAACCCGTCCCGTTCAAACAACCGGTATCGATCATTCAGTTCGAAACCGTCCCGGGCCTCTGAATCCAACAGGGTTTGGACGAATTCTTCGTTATCCACAATTCGAATGAACTCTTTTTTGTCTTCATCCGACGAAAGAATTTCCCACACAGAGGCGTAAGTCTGTTTGTTAACCGGTCCGTTTACCATCAACTCTTCTTTCAGGTCGGATGCATGAAACGTCTGTTTGCCAGCTAAATAATCATCGATTCAATTCTTGATTTTTAACGGATAACCGTCGCTACCATCGCGGATCACATCCAATAACGCCTTCAGTTCGGCAACCTTGGCGGGGTGTTTTTTGGCCAGGTTCGTCGTCTCACCGATATCGGCATCCAGATCATAAAGTTCTTCCACTTCCTCGCGCTGCCGATCGCGGGCATAGCCATGCATGCAATGTTTTGGCTTGAGGTATTTCCACTTTCCCTGGCGAACCGCGTTGACATAAAAGAAGCTGTCCCGGTTCCCCTTGACATTTTTTCCCAGCATCAAGTCCGTCTGGTCGACTCCGTCCATCTTGCGGTCAGCGGGGATATCAAATCCACAAAGATTGGCAAACGTGGGCATGAAATCGATCGTGGCAAAAATCGCGTCCGACGTTTGGCCGGCAGGAACCTTGCCGGGCCAGCGAACAATGCAGGGCACCCGGCAACCACCCTCGTAACACGACCCCTTGCCGTTTCGCAATGGACCGGCGCTTCCCCAGAAGACGGAACCCTCGGGATGCCCCTTTTTCTTGTCGGTATAGGCCGGCTGATTCCAGGGCCCGTTGTCCGTCGTGTAGATGACAATTGTATTGTCGGCCAGTCCCAATTCATCCAGCGTATCGAGCAAACGGCCCGTTTCAAAATCGAACTCCTCAACCACATCACCGTACAAGTCTCCCTGGGACGTGCCACGAAAACGTTCGGAGGCACCAATGATCGTATGCATCATCGTGTGGGCGACGTACAACAGGAACGGTTTATCCGGGTCGCGCCGGTTCTTGAGGAAATCGATTGCCTTGTCCGTGTACAGTCGGGTCAGGCTGCCCATGTCTCGGGTCTGGCCCGCCTGCTGGTTGTCTTCGTGAAACGTGACACTGCCGTTGTCGTTCGCGCCCAACGTCCCAAAATAATAGTCAAACCCTTGTGCGTTAGGCATCCGGTCAATGATCGGTTTCCGATTGGACACATCCCATTTGCCGATGCAAGCCGTTTGATACCCGGCCTGTTTCATCAGCTCGGCAAACGTAACTTCGCTGGCGGGCATTCCCCAGCCTTTGCTCCGGTGCGGATAGCGGCCGGTCAGCAGTGCCGACCGCGAGGGCCCGCATACATGCTGGGCGTAAAAATTTGTAAAACGTGTCCCTTCCTCGGCCAGCTGATCGAGCCGGGGCGTCTTGTTGATTTCCGAACCGTAACAGCCGAGGTCGCCATATCCCTGGTCATCGGTAAAAAGGATCAGGATGTTCGGTGGCTCCAGTCCACCCTCGGTCCTGCCATCCGCTTGTGCAAGCAGAAGGCTCGTGTCCAGACCGACCAACAAAGTGAAAACGGCCGTGCAAGCCGCAAGTTGGTAACAATGACTCTTAAAGTCGGAAATCATATGCGATGCCTACCTGGTTGTTGAATGAACCTGTTTATCGGGCAAGGGCTGCTCGCTCGTCCGATCAATATACCTCAATCGCCTTTCCAGTGACCAGTGGATTCCCGCCGGGATAACAGTCGAGGACACGGCCTGCCTGTTAGAATCAACCCAACCGATCGATCGTACCGTCTCATGCACCACCCGAAATCAGGGGTCCAGCGCCTTGCCCGGGAATAGATTGTATTGCCTGCTGCCCAGGTCGACCCGCACATGGCCCGCCGGTCGGATTGAAATGTTTAAATTTGCTGGCAACGCTTCCCCGTCCAATTTCACATCGCTAAGTCGAATCATATCGGACGTGCCATCCAGGGTCCAGCTCGCCTCGATTCGTTTAAGCGTCAATGGTTTCCCAACCAGCTCCTCAACCAAATCCGGCGGGATCGGCTGGTTCCCGTTCTCAATCACCAGGCGGTTACCGATAAAGTTCCATGTCAGGTCACTCCGAATATACACCAGCCGAGAGTCTTTCAGTCTTCCAACCGTCACTGGGGTCGATGTACTTCCGGGCGGATGAATTAGCTCGTTGGGAAAGCAACCTGCCACCCCAACTAAAGCAACCATGGTGATCATCCATCCGTGTCGTATGGTTCTATTCAAAGTCACCGATCCCGACATTTTTTGTTACCTGTTACCCAAACGGTTAAGCAGCCACATCGTCTATTGTTTACCTTCCACCACCGCCTGGCGTTTCTGTTGGGACTTCATCTTGTGTTGACGAATGAAATCCTCGATTTCGTTGCCGGATTGCAGTTCCAGCTTGGCCGGGAGTTTCAATTGCCCCAGGTCGATGTGGCCCCCGGTCCAGATGTCCACCGTAACTTGATGGGCTTTGGAAAACGGGACGTTTTCCAGTTCGGCAATTTCCTTGGGGATCGGTCCCGAAAATGAGACGGCCCAATCGGCCGGGCACACGGGGGCCTTGGACCAAGGTGATTTTGCCTGGCCGTTCCCCGCATGCAGTACGACTTTCATTTCGACATTTTCCAATCGAGACAGACCATTGACCATTTTTTCCATTTCGGGGTTGCCTCCCTTGTAAAAAAATTCGTCGTAAAAATTGACCCAGTAACCATGCACGCGGAACGCCTGGTTAACCAGCTCATAACTCCCCTTGGGCCAATGCGGTTGGCGGGGCAAATCGCCCGGTTCGTGGTCCGCTCCCAAATAATTGGCTGACAGCACGAAGGCCACCCAAAACAAGCAATGGAATGCTAAATAATTTCCAAAGTGCAACATGCCAACCTCGTTATAAGCGCCGGAACAGGTAATCGTTCATGATGCGATTTCGACGCGATCGAAACCGCCAAGTTCCCACAAACATCCTGGTCCAGCAAGATTTTATGCCAGGACCTCGGTTACAGTTCAACGTTTTCCAGTGGGCAGCCGGTCCCGGTTCTGTGAGCGGGGCGGTTGACCAGCTTTCACTTCGGCCACGATGCCGTACCTCACACGGCTGTTCAAATCAATCGTATGGCCACTGGGCAAGTAGGAGACATCGCTCTTGGCCAGGTTGCGCTCGGTACCAAACTTGAGACGTTCCCGGCCTTTCGCCGAAACGATGATCTCCGTAACCTGGCCCGATTCCACCAAAACAAAGCCATCCCAATCGAGCTGGACCCGGTGCAGGTCACCCGGCGTCGCATTGCACATCCGGTCATCGTGGGAGGTATCCGATTTGCCTGTGATCCGCCAAAGTCCCTCCGATCCGGCTACCCGTTTCGCCGAAAATTCACAAGTCAGCAACTCCCCCTTAATCGGGCCCGGGTTGAAAATGGGCGCCACATCCAGCACGCCCAAATACGCATGCGCAACAAAAGGGCGAAACAACGCCTCGGGAAAGGCAACTTCCTGTTCTTCCTTCCCGGAGAGCAATTCAGCAAGTTTCCCGGTCACGCGGGGCGGGACAATGAAACGTTCTTCCACATAATACTCCTGACTTAATGGATCCGGCCTCGGTTGGCCCTCCTTGTCAAACGCTCGACCGACCAAACTCGCCTCGATGGCACCCTCCGGAATCGGTGGGGTGGCCGGGCAGTGAGTACCGGCCGCGTGTCGTTCCGCAACGGGCAGCGCCGCGCCGTTGTCCATCACGTCGTCCAATTTCCGGTTAGGAAAATGCATAAAACGTTCGGCGGCGACAGGTTTACTGGCGTCGGGATATTCGTGGTACCGTTTGAGGGAGTGGTCCAGGAAGGCAATGACTTCTTGATCACCATTAAATGAAACAACCCATTCGAGGACTTTGCCAGCCGGGTTGACGACGCAGATCCCCTGCGGCAACGGTTGAGAGCGGGCAATTTCACGGTACAGCCGTCCCTCCTCGTCGTCGGGAGGACGGTTGACCAGTCCCGCCTTGAGCGACACAGGGATAAAGTCCTGTCGCACACGGCGAATCACTTCCGGTTTGGAGAAAACCGCCTCACGGGCGGCACCGGCAAACACTCAGCACCGCGCGTCGTCAGCCGGTCGATCGATAAACACCCATAGTAATGCCGGTTTTCCCTCTGCGCGGGCTTGCCGAAGTCCTTCCAACAAACAAGGTTGCCAATCAATTTTTCGCCACGCGACGTCGGAAACCTTCATTGCCTCAATGTTGGCTTTCATCATGGCCGGCGTTACCGGTTCCTGGGCGCGACTGAGTCCTCCCATGTAACCAAGCAAAATGACTGCCGTTAATATCATCATTCTTTTGTACTGCATGGAAATCTTAACCCTCTGTCATCGCAATTATTTTTACCGGAATTCCAACGGACAGCGTCCGACAAGATATTGGCCGAACGCTGGCTGAAATCCAACCGCACGAACTGTCAAGGGACCATTATACGACTAATGGTTCGTTCGTTTCAATTATCCACAAAACGAGTTGGTGTCTTTAGCGATAAAAACGGTGCCTGCAGCGCTGTGCAAAACACAAATGTCGATCAAAGCTGGTAGCTAACCACTCGCGCCGTTCGATTCGGATTGTCATGTATTTTGACATCGATCACCCGCAGGTTCTGGGTCGCGTTAGATTGGTTGGTCAGTGCAAATATCTTCATTGCCGACCCGCTTCGCTGCCAAATACCCCGTACCGTGCCGACAATCTTGGTCCCATCCTCCTGCAGAACCGATTCGTTGCCGGTAAAATCGCCCGCTGTTCTAGATCCCGGTGTGGGCGTCCGGTTATGATAGTTCAACACAAATTGGCCATGCCCCGGAACGTCACCTGCAAAGTTAATTTCCCCCACATACGAGTCATCGTCCTGGCTGGTATCGTCTTCCAAAAAGACAACACTGGTCAGCGTCATTTCCGTGTCAAACAATGCGGTCTGAAACAAGTCTTTCATGCCTAATCCTCGGGAAAGAAACCATTCAATCGATTCTTTATTCTTTTCACATGTGACCTGATCCAGCCAACGTCAGCCAGGTTATTGGCGGTTTGTTCGCTGAGAACATTAGGCCATTTCACCCAGGATTGATTGTGGGAACAAAATCGGTCGTTTGAACTTCACCGCCTTCAAACAACAAAGCGGTTGACTCCGGCACCTGGACCCAATGGTCCTGCATGGCGTCCAGCGGTTCGGAAACCACTGCAACCGCGCCGGGCGAAAAAAGGCCCGGATCGGGATTAACTTGCTGCAGCGCCTTGATGTCGGCACTGTGGTACAAGCTGCGTGATTGGCGTTGCGAAGAATAGCGGACGGCAAACAGGCGTTGTCCTTCACTGACGGCCAAGGTCATTTGCAAGGGAAACTCAACTCCCTGGTCACGACCGACTTTTTCGACAAAACCGGCCATTCGTTCCAAGGCAGGGATCGGTTCTGATGCCAAGCCAAAGGTCAGGGCTAAAAAAAACATCAGTTCCGAATCGGTATTGCCCTCGATTGACGGGTACATCGATGGTTCCACCGCCATGGCCAATTCGCGTTGCAACTTGGGGTATTGGTCAATGTACCCGTTATGGGCAAACATCCAGTTACCGTGACAAAACGGGTGGCAATTGGTTTGCTGGATCGGCGTGCCGGTCGTTGCGCGAACATGGGCAATAAACAGGTGGGACCTGATATTCCTGGCCAGTGAAGCGAGATTGCGATCGTTCCAGGCGGGTTCGGTCGAACGAAAAACGCCCGGTTCCAACAGGTCACTGTACCAGCCCATGCCAAAACCATCCCCATTGGTCGGTTCGGCTCCCTCTCGACACGAATAGCTCTGCTCGATCAGCGAGTACTCCGGCTTGAGGATCAACTCCTCCATCCGCAGCGGGGCACCGGAATAGGCGATCCAACGACACATGACAATTCCTCGGAACACGTTTTGTAAGACGGGGAGCGGTTCCGCTGATTCTACGTGATCACGTTTCGCAAGAAACCCGGCTTCGCACGGTTTCGGTAATAATCGACCTGTCGTTCCCGTAAACTACGGGTTTCAACAGCCTCGTCACGAGATGCCCGACGGCTTGCGGGTCCCAGCTAACCGGGCTCCCAGGTATCCCATCGGCAAGTAGGCCAGGATCAGGTCCGAGGCGATGAACCAAACCGGTCCACCCACCATCACGACCATCAAGATACCGCCGAGCAGAAAGAATACACCGATGATCAGACCGAGCAGAATGGTGTGCCGCCCGGCAATTTTTGCCGCCACGAAGGCACCTGCCAAGGTTCCCACTGCGTGCGCCAGGAACGGGAACAGGAAATCAATCGGCTGGTACGATGCCAGGTTTTGACGAAAACCCTCAATCGTTTCGGCAACCCCTCCCGGGGGCGGGATCAGGACGCCGCCTACCATGACCAGTCCCATGTTGACCAATCCACCTAAAACAACACCTGCCACCACGGCGACAACCGTCATCACGATTCGTTTCATATTCATCCCCTCCCACTGCGCACCAATACGGTTGTTCCAGGGCCCCTGGTCGACCCGCCCAATCGCTACCGGCAGGTCGATAGAGAACCATCTGTCTCGTCCACGGATTCAATGATCATTGAACAGGGTCACCAGGGCAGCGCCGGCAATGCACAAAGAGACTCCCAACCATTGCACCATCTTAAGGCGCTCTTCGAGGAACAGGAAACCCAACAAGGTACCGACCACCGGGGTCAGGCAGAAAGCGATCGTCAAAACGACCGATATTTGCCCCGATTTCAAAGCGGAATACAGAAACACGATCCCCAGGCAACCGGCGATCAATCCACCGCCCACCGCAATCAACAAGACCGGTTTGACGCCGGCCGATTTGACCTGGCCCCAGAATGGATAGGAGAGAGCCAGCAACAGCATCATCGATACGACGGTCCGCACGGTCGTCCCCATCACCGGGGTAAAATCTCCCAGCTTGACGCCTTTCTTTTCCAGTAGAGAACCACAAGCCCAACACAACGCAGTCAGCACTGCCCAAAATTCCGGTCTCATTTCAATCAACGCCTTATAAAAAATCAAAATTCCAAGCCGACAGCCAAACGAGCGCTCGCAAGGCTCTCTCTAACCACCGCGCCAGACTGATCTTCGGGATCACGATCGGCAGCGTTCCATGGTTTATGGCGATCCCATACCCGGACGCCCATCTCACGAATTTATTCCATCACCAATATAACGGAACCTCGAACAGATTGTTCCGGACAACTGCCTGGCCAAACCGGAAATAACAGGGACTTAACCAACGGCACAACGCTGATTGCTTCGTGTTGGTGCCGGGATTCAAGGAGAGTGGCGTTGCCCCCTGTCGGTCACTTTGTCCCTCCGCCGGCCCGCTACTTGCTACGGTTCTGATCCTGGAACAACGGGAAGGTGGCAGAATCGATCCTGGCTTTAGAAAAAATCGCCTTCATCTGCTGGACCTTGGCCGGGTAGTCGGCCGCCACATTGTTCTTCTCGCCCAAATCACGCGACAAGTCATACAGCTCGATCTTGGCATCCGCGTTCTTGCGAAGATTGCCCCGCACCGCCTTAAAGTTTCCCTGCCGGATCGCCTGCCAACCTCCCCGTGGGCTAAATTCCCAGTACAGGTAATCGTGCTCTGGCTGTTCCTGCCCGAGAAAGGTCGGCAGCATCGAAATTCCATCCACGTTTTCGGGAACTTCCAATCCGGCCATTTCACAGAACGTGGGCAACATGTCCCAGAAGGCCGAGATATGGTCCGACGTAGAACCGGCCTGGATTTTCCCTGGCCAACAAGCCACCAGCGGCGCCCGGATCCCCCCTTCGTACAGGTCCCGTTTGATTCCTCGCAGAGGTCCATTACTGTTCCAGAACTCCGGGTTGTGTCCACCCTCGCGGTGCGGCCCATTGTCGCTGGTAAAAATGACCAGTGTTTCGTCCTCGATCCCCAGTTCGTTCAGCAAGGCCAGGATCCGCCCCACGCCATCATCCAGGTGCTCGACCATGGCCGGAAAAGCGGCGACCGGGTTTTGCACCTTCTTACTCGCATAGTTACCGACCTTGTCTTCGAATTGCGGGTAACGCTTGCGATACTTGTCGTGTAAATGCTTTGGCGCCTGCATCGCCGCATGGGGGATGGTGACCGGCAGATAACAGAAAAAGGGTCGGTCCTTGTTGGTCCGAATGAACTTC
>JABACA010000370.1 GCA_014237975.1 Mariniblastus sp.
GAACTCACAGCCGCTGATCTGGCATCGTTTTTAAGTGGCGCGGCAGATGGTGACATATATGGTATGCGAGCTTGGAACGACGATAACAACGATGACTGGATTGCCGGTATTTGGTTCGTCGAAGACGGCGTAACATATAAAGATTCCAGCATTGAACCGTATCAAGCCGGTTATACTGATTACTTCCTTCCCATGGCTGACGTCAGTAACATTACCCAGCTAGGGTTGTATGTTGAAAATCCTCCAGCAACGACTCAGGGTGACACCTATCACGTTTCATTCACTAAAGTTCCAGAGCCTGGAGCGATTGCGATATGGGCCGTACTGGGCGGTTTGGGTCTTGTGACTTCACGACGCCGAAAAAGCTAGGTACCAACATCAATTTGACTTGCAACTTGAATGACATCTAGTTTGAAAAGTTCAGCCGACGAGTTTGCTCGTCGGCTGTTTTTTTTTGTCTCCCGCCCCTTTCGCATCAGGATCTTGATTGTTACCGCTGATTCTGTCCCTATCCGTCCATCTGGTGGCCCGCTGCTGGCGGTGAGACGAATTTCCGATCGTAACGGTAATTCACTTTGTGACGGCACCTGAGTTTCCTGTCCCCACGAGCGAGCCCGGTAAACTGACGAACTTCTCGGCAAGGGAGGGCTTAAATATTATGGGTTGGCAATGACGGCAAGCAG
>JABACA010000371.1 GCA_014237975.1 Mariniblastus sp.
TGAGCCACAGGACATACCCGGTCAGTACGGTCAACAACCCGAACGCGGAAACAATGCGCAACAACCAATGATTGAAGTTGTCTCTCCCCTGGTAATCCATCGTGTGCAGCATCCAGAAGAAATCGAAAATCCGCCAACGGTTGTTGCGGCGCGTCGTGACGACACCCCGCTCGGCCGAGACATAGATCACCGTCCCCGAAGGATGGTCCAACTCAACCCGGTAAGCCGGCAACTCTTTGCCCCGGTATTCGGAATGGGATCCGACCGCTTCGACCAGTTCCACCGATCGCACATCGACCTCTTCAGCAAAATCGGCCTGCGCAATCCGGCCGGCCAGATCCGGGTCGATCGGCGACAGTCGGACTCCGGAAACCGCATCGAGCAACAGAAACTGCTCGGCCAGATCACCTCGGCAAGTCACCTCGTAAACGGGCTGCCCCAACATCGTGTGGAGCGCAACCGACACGGGTCGCAGGCTGTCCATATCGGCCAGCTTGGCCGAGCCGATCATTTGGTTGATGTCGCCCAGTTCAAAGTCCGACAGGTCAACCGGCTGTTGAGACCGAATCCTATTTTCACCGCGAACCGCCTGGATCGAATTCCAGCTGAAGACCATCCCGCTGATGGTCCACAGGAAAAGTTGCACCCCGATCACCAGCCCCAGGTAACGATGAACGATT
>JABACA010000372.1 GCA_014237975.1 Mariniblastus sp.
AGTATCTTGCCCGGTTTGCTGGGGAAAACGACCGGGCCAATTCGTGAGGCGACGATACATCAGGCACCTGCTGGCCTGGCGATTCGACAGGGGCCTTGGAAACTCGTCATGTATCGAAATGGTAACCGCGAGCTCTATAACTTGAAGGACGACATCAGTGAAACCAGGGATCGTTCCAAGACCAATAGGGAAGTGGCGGGGCGATTGGAGAAGTTGATGCAAAGCTACATCGACCGCGGTCGCAGCACACCGGGCCCGGTGCAGAAAAATGAATTTGAACTTCCGTTTGGCAACTCTGGGACAAAGAAACGAAACAAGAAAAAAAATTCATCCAAAGGGAAATAAAACCATGAGAATCACGCTGACCATTCTGCTGGCATCATTGCTTGTTCCTAACACAGGGAAAACCGCTGCGTTAACTGGGGATCGACCTAATATTCTGTTTATCATTGCCGATGACCAGTCGCCGTTTGACCTGAAGATTTACAACCCAAGGTCGGCGCTCCAAACGCCGAACATCGACCGTCTTGCGGCCCAGGGCATGGTGATCGACGGAGCGCACCACATGGGCTCGTGGGTTGGGGGCGTGTGCACGGCCTCGCGCCACATGATCATGAGCGGTCGCACTCTCTGGCATGTTCCCTACAAGCTCGGTCGGATCATG
>JABACA010000373.1 GCA_014237975.1 Mariniblastus sp.
ACCGCCAGCCGGGTGGCTTGTGAAACCCTTGTGACCACCGGAATGGTTGTGGTGGCTGGAGAAGTTACTACAAAAGCGTGGGTTGACATGCAAAAAGTGGTGCGTGATACTGTCGAGGAAATTGGTTATACAGATTCCAACATGGGCTTTGATTTCAATACTTGCGCAGTACTGATCAGCCTGGACAAACAATCTCCTAACATAGCACAGGGTGTCAACGAAGGTGAAGGTGCACACACAGAACAAGGTGCAGGTGACCAGGGATTGATGTTTGGCTATGCCTGTGATGAAACTCCGGAACTGATGCCTCTTCCTATTCAACTTGCACATCGGTTGACTGAGCGGCTCTCCCATGTCCGTAAAGACGGGACAATGGATTATTTACGTCCGGACGGGAAATCGCAGGTGACCGTCCGTTATGTTGACGGCATACCAAAATCTGTGGATGCAGTGGTTATCAGTACTCAGCATGCGGAAGAAGTGAGTCAGTCTCAATTGCACGAAGACATAAAGAAAAATGTGATTAGTCCTGTGATACCTGAGAAATACCTGAATGATTCAACACAATATCACATAAATCCTACAGGTATCTTTGTGATAGGTGGTCCGCAGGGTGACTGCGGTTTGACGGGACGCAAAATTATTGTTGATACTT
>JABACA010000374.1 GCA_014237975.1 Mariniblastus sp.
CTACAATGTCGATCGTCGATCCGGTCAAGGCAGGAATGTGATAATAGTAAAACGGTAACTCGGGCGCCGCGCCGGCGATCTGGGCCATGCAATCGGTCAGCGTGGCGACATCCGTCACCTTGAAGTAGGACGGGCAGGTGGCTGAAACGGCATCGGCGCCAACCTGTTTGGCATGCGCGGCAAGTTGTTTTGCCTCGGCCAGGCTGTTATGCCCGACTTGGACAATCACCGGGACTCGCCCGCCGGTTGCCTCCACAAACGCCTGTGCGACCGCCTTCCTTTCATCGCTCGTTAACGAGATCCCTTCGCCCGTGCTGCCGCAGACATAGAGCCCGTTGACGCCGCTTGCCAGCAGGTGGTCGACCATCGGGCCGATCACGGAAGTGTTCAGATCCCCGTTGGCGTCGAGCGGGGTGTACGTCGCCGCAATCAGGCCTGTCAATTTTTGGCTGTTCATTCAGTTGGCTCTTGATTGTTTCCAGCGCCTGGCAGCAGGCGTTCTCGACCCATTCTCCAGGCTGCCGAAATCGAAACGATGGCTGGCTGGATGATGAGTATGAGGAAGAGGAGGAGGAAGAGTGGGATGACGACGATGGAGATATGTGGACCTGGACGCAAAACAGTGGTATTTTTATTGCATATCCACATAGAA
>JABACA010000375.1 GCA_014237975.1 Mariniblastus sp.
CGCATCATGCAAGATCTGGTCGAGATACCGGTCTATGGCATGCCCCACAGCTACAACGTCGTGACGGCCACCACCATGGCCGTTTATGAATATTGTCGGCAATTCCCGACAGGTTAAGCGTTTGCCGACGGTTTTTTTCGAATATCTGCTGGCGATCGATTTACTTTTGGATTACCTCCGACGTATGATTAGATGATCTTTTCGACGGTTCCTGTCAATCGGATTTCTTCCATCCAAAGTCTGACAGTCAATCCGCTTATTCCCCTCCCCATCCTATGAGTCGTTCCGGTGGAAAATACCCGAGTTGGCCCGTTCCTGATCATCAAAAGACTCGGTAACAACCGTCGACAGAGGGTCTTTCAGGCACGGCAGATCGAACAGAAAAAAGAGGTTGCCCTGAAGTTCATTTCCGTTCCGCCATCGGTTGATTGGAATAAAGCCGTCGACAAGATCAACCTGGAGGTCGGTGTCCTTCAAAAATTGCGGCATCCCAATCTGGTCCGGCTCTATGGCGCAGGCGTCGCTGACAACAACATCTTTCTGGCACACGAACTCGTTGCCGGCGAATCTCTCACATCGATTTTGTCTCGACGAGGAAAGCTGGCTCCCGACCTGGTCGTTGACATTGGGCGACAGATCGCTGAATTGCTT
>JABACA010000376.1 GCA_014237975.1 Mariniblastus sp.
TTAAGATCTGGCTGGCCGTCACCATCCTTCTGGGATGCGCATTTATTGGTGGCCAGATCTGGGAATATACGGGCCTGATACAGAGCGGGACAACGATCAACCGAAATCTTTTTGCTTCGACGTTTTTCACCGTAACCGGATTTCACGGACTACACGTCACCGGTGGAATCGTGGCTTTGTCCATCATGTGGATCATGGCCCGGCTCGGTTACCTGACCGCCAAAAGATCGCATGTATTCGGCGCGATTGGAGTCTATTGGCATTTCGTTGACGTGGTCTGGATTGCTGTGTTTTCCATTATTTACCTGGGGTACTTGCAATGATTTTAACACCGGAATTATGGCACTGGACTTCGCCGATCTGGTGGGCGGTGGGCCTGATTTTGGTCCTCTATTTTCTAGCATTTCGCCGCGTTGAACCGGCCCGGTTGGTTGCCCTGTTATTGGCATTGGCATTCATGACGATGGCCTATGTCTCGCCGATTGGATACTTGGCAGATGGCTATGTTTTTAGTGCCCACATGATTCAACACCTGTTGATGCTTTTGGTTGTACCATTGTGCTTGCTGTTGAGTTTGCCAAGGAACCAACCAAAAGGCACGTCCGTTTCAGCCGACAAGTTACCCGCCCTGAAGATCATTGCCA
>JABACA010000377.1 GCA_014237975.1 Mariniblastus sp.
TTAAGATCTGGCTGGCCGTCACCATCCTTCTGGGATGCGCATTTATTGGTGGCCAAATCTGGGAATATACGGGTCTGATACAGAGCGGGACAACGATCAACCGAAATCTTTTTGCGTCGACGTTTTTCACGGTAACCGGATTTCATGGATTACACGTGACCGGTGGAATCGTGGCTTTGTCCATCATGTGGATCATGGCCCGGTTCGGCTACCTGACCGCCAAGAGATCTCATGTATTCGGTGCGATTGGTGTCTATTGGCATTTTGTTGACGTGGTCTGGATTGCTGTATTTTCCATTATTTACCTGGGGTACTTGCAATGATTCTGATGCCCGAGTTATGGCACTGGACTTCACCCATCTGGTGGGTCGTGGGCCTGGTTTTGGTCCTCTATTTTCTGGCGTTTCGCCGTGTTGAACCGGCACGGTGGATTGCCCTGTTATTGGGCTTGGCAATGTTGACGATGGCCTATGTCTCACCGATTGGATACCTTTCAGATGGTTATGTTTTTAGCGCTCACATGATTCAACACCTGTTGATGTTACTGGTCGTACCGTTATGCCTGCTGTTGAGTTTGCCAAAGAGCCAGCCAAAAGGCACGTCCGTTTCAGCCGACAAGTTACCCGCTCTGAAGATCATTGCCA
>JABACA010000378.1 GCA_014237975.1 Mariniblastus sp.
AGAAATTCGCCTATGAATTCCTGTCCGAGGGTGCTGCCAACTGGATGGGGCGGTATTTTTTTTCAGGAGGTATTATGCCAAGCTTGGCACTGTTGAATTGCTTTGACCAACAATTGACCGTATGCCAACAATGGACCTGGGATGGAACCCACTATGGGCGAACATGCAATGCCTGGCTGAAACGGCTGGACGAGCAAAAAAAACATGTACTGGACGTGCTCCAAACAACCTATGGCGCTGACAGCGCCAATTGTTGGTTTCAGCGTTGGCGGTTGTTCTTGATCGCGTGCGCAGAATTATTTGCGTACCAAAACGGAAACCAATGGATGGTGGGGCACTTCCTGCTTCAACACAAACAGTGCAGCGAACCAGTATTCCAAACAGAGATCGCATCGGGAAACGGCTTCGTTTAAGTTGGATTTCCCGCGCGGATAGATTAACAAGGTTAAAACAGCCAAGTACCCCGGTTGGGATTGCAACAGAGTGATTGCCTTAATAAATAACAGAAGGGTTGGCGTAACTGCCAGATCGGACATGAAATTCCCAGGGGGGTTCGAGTGAACTTATCTTCCTCTAGTGACCCGTTAATGGATCTTTTGATCGCCCGGCCAATACACGGCTTGAGTCCAAGCGAAACGGA
>JABACA010000379.1 GCA_014237975.1 Mariniblastus sp.
CCGTGCCGATGCCCGCCAGGCCAATAGTGACGGTAAGATTGCCGTCGCGTGGAACCCCTCGGTAGATGGTAAATTCCTGCCAGCCATCGGTCACCGGAATGCGTTCCGCCAAGTTGGGACCGCCCAAGCTGTCGGTAATTGTCAGCCCGTCATGGCTGCGAGAAATGACATTCGGTACGTTGGCCCAGCCGTGAATACGAACCAGTTGACCCGATTTGACGGTGACTGGAGCACTGGAGATCCACACGGGAGTTGCCGGTAGCACACCGATTGTGGGGTCAGCGGCAACGCTGATTTTTAGTCCATACGTCCCTTCCGCTCGGGCATCTTTGGAAAGCTCGACTTTGGTTTCCACGCCGGGGAATTCCAATCGACGGTTGCGCCAACCTGCCTGGGTCATATGCTCCAAGTTTTCGAAATCCCCGCCCGTCAGGCTGTTGGGTTTCCAGGTGGTTTGTTGGAGGTAGTTAGCCAGCTGCCAATGTAGAGGCACCAGGCTGAGGTGGGTCAGCAACGGGGTCGACGTTTTGGACGAAAAGGCGCCCAGTGGTTCGGTCATCAATTCACGGCGAACGAACGAAAGCCGCTCATTGGTCCTGGTCACGTACTTCAACCCGATGGAATCACTGCTTGCCA
>JABACA010000037.1 GCA_014237975.1 Mariniblastus sp.
GCTGACGCAGGCACCCACCCTTCGAAAGACAGTCGAAGTAAAGGGAAACTCGTTTTTTCAAACCGAGCCGACCCCATCAGGATTGCGAGTCAATCGAGGTGATCGGATCTCAATTCGGGCGACCGGAAGCGTTAGTTGGGCCAATTGGGGATCGATTTCGTCAACACCCGACGGGATTACCAACCAGGGCCAATGGAACGGGATCAACTGTGGAAAACTGATTGCCCGCATTGGCAAATCCGGAAAGAACATTGCCGTGGGGAGCCAAGCCGAATTCGTAGCCACAAGTAGCGGCGTGTTATACCTGGCGGTTGCGATGCAGGACAACTACGCCAGCCAAAAAGGCTATAACTGGCCGGGAGAGTATCAGGCCAAAATCTCGGTACAACCGGCCAGTCGGTGATGAAGACCCTCGGCGATTTTGGATTTCGACCGTTTCAATCGCGGGGACCAATGGGCCTAGCGAATCTTGGGAACCTCAAGAGGTGCGGGTTCCCCCTTGGGCGGCGGCGGCCGGTCGAGCGTCAGTTTGAGTGTTTTTGGTTCCTGTGTCTCATCCGGGATTAGGGTCAGTTCGATTTCCATGCCCGCTTGGAGTCGATTCAAGATCTGGCGTAACTGCATCATATCCCGTACCTCAACGCCATCGATTTCAATGATCACGTCCTCTCGCAGGATACCCGCTTGGTCGGCCGGCGAACCTTGCACGACCTGTTCGATCCACACACCTTTGCCGTCCGGATTGGGCATTGCAAGAATCCCCAGGAACGCAGGAAACACCTGTTCCCCTTGCTTGAGACTGCTCAGCAGTTCCTCGGCACCGGCCAAGGGAATTGCAAACCCGATTCCCGAATCGTACCACTCGACACCGGCACCAATCGATTGCGACTGAGGATTTAATGGAACACAAATACCCAACAGTCGGCCCTCGATATCGAGTAGTGGGCCACCATAATTCGCCGGACTGATATTTGCGTCCGTTTGAATCGCCCGACCACCAACCCGATTGGTAGCACTGATAATGCCAACCGATACAGCGGGACTAACGTCTCCATAACCGACCCCCAGGGAAATGGCCCATTGGCCAATTTTCAACTGGTCCAGGGGAACCAAATCCGGTTTCGGAAATTCCCGGTTCGCGTTAATTTTTAACATGCAGATCTTCCGTGTATCGTCGCGACCCAGCATTTCAGCCACATGTCTGGTTCCGTCACTGGTAATGACCGTGATGACGGGCGGCTGCTGAATGAAGTTGAATGTACTGGTGACAATGTGTCCCTCGGGTGAAACAATGATCCCCGTCGTATTTCCCTCACCCTGTTTGCGAATTCCACCGATGCGGCCCTGGACAACGCTTACCCCGCCAAACGACTCAATCGTAACCAGGCTGGGTTGTATCGATCCGATGGCCTGGCGAACGGCTTTGGATGTTAACAACATGGCTTGCAAAGAATCCTGTCGGGACAGGGCTGACGGATCACCCGGATGCGTTTCCTGAGCCGATAAGGACCCGCAAATCAACCACATTGTCGACAACCATAGCCTGTTGAACCATCTCATGGTTTTTTTTCCACCGGGGTAATGGGTTGTCGAATTAAATCGATGCCTCGCTTGACTACAATGATCACTTCCTGACCAACCGTCAGTCCACTGATTACCTGTTCATATTCTTTGACGGTCCCAATCTTTTCTCCGCCAATCGAGATAACCAAATCATCCGGTTTCAAGCCAGCCCGTTGGGCGGGCGTTCCACGACGCACCCGGTCAATATAGGCTGGACCCGACCTGCCTCCATGTGTGAATAATCGAATCCCGAGTTCAACCGGAGATTGCTTCGAGGTAACCGATTTTGACGGGGCAACCTCGTTGGCAACGAATTCTTTTAAAATCGACGTGGGAACGGCGTAATTAAGTCGCGTATTGGTATCCGAGCTGTTGATGATCTTCCCAATCATGCCGACCAATTTTCCCTGCAGTGTTACGATCGCGCCACCGGCGGCGCCCGGATTGCTGGTGATGGGGTCGATCAGCACCAACTCCCCTTTGTAAGCCACATCGCGGCGATTCAAACGAGCCTCCATCGCGGTTCGCAAGGAAATAACACCGAGTGTTGCCGACAGTGGTTCTTCCTTGTCGGCAACCTTAAATGCGTTTGAAATGGCGATAATCCAGTCCCCTTTGTCGCCAACATCGCCATCGGCCAAGGAAAAATAACTGGCATTTTCAACATCGATCTTCAACAAGGCCAGTTGCCTCTCGCGATCCCTTCGAATCACGCTTGCTGCATGTTCCACTCCATCGGACGTCAGGATCCGAACCCGGTTGCCGTCCAAAAAGACACCTTGGGTCGTAATCACCAAGCCGTCGTCCGACACCAGGAATCCTGTCGCATATCCCTCAACTCGCCCGGCAGAGGCTCCATAAACCTTAACCATTCGTTGATTAGCCTCAACGAAGACCTGTGAGACATGGTTGTCAATTTGAGCTTGAACCAGATTACTGGACCCATCCAGACCGTTCGGTACACTCCACACCAAAAAGGTGGCGATGGCTACCTTTACGAGGTTCTTTTTCAGAGAACGAAGGATTGGAATCATGGCTTATCCGATTCAATGGGCGGATCAAAAACGCCCTCTGGAACCTGGTCCATCAACTCGGTGCTGCGATTCTGGAATTCCAGCACCATGGATTCTGCCAGATTACGAATCCACGTTCTCCGGCCTGGTATCTGCGCACCCGATTTTGACATCCAGTTGGCAAACGCAATCCCACCCGTTTCGCCATCACAGTCCATTTTTGCCGAAGCTTTTAACAGCTCGATATGGCGCGGTGCCTGTTGACCCACCATGCTCAACCAAAAATAAAAATCGCCATCCTGTTCGGTACTGACCCGAAAACGGTAGGCGTTGCGCCGCTGAGCAAGATCGGAACCGTCCAATTGAATGGAAGAGTGATCAAACCATGGCACGCTGCCAGTTTTGGAATTAGCGGACATGATCCCCAGGGCGGAGATAACCAGGGGATCCAGCCTGGCATCTTGACGGGGCAGCTTGTCCTGTCCATCGGGTGACAGTTGATGAAATTCTTCACCGTCATAAACGATGACCCGTTTTACACCATCCCATGTCTGTTCCGCTCGAAACCGATCAAAGCTGCGAGGGAACCAAAATTCCTGCTTTCCGACAACTTGTCCCTGCGGTCCGATGATGTCGTCTGTGGCATGCAGAACGGCAAACGATTCGTTCCCGGCTTGAGAAGCGGTCTTCCACTGCCCGGTGATTCGACCTGTTTGATGTTTATTGCCATCCATGTTGCGAATGGTACCGGGAGTGGCTGCCAACAGTTGAAACATGGCCTGTTGCTGCTTGATCTTCTGCTTTTCCTCGGGGGACGGCTTTTTTGTTGGCGGAGCAGGGTTGCGACGTTTCGGTTTCGCATAAGGCAGCCCAAACAACCGCGTGTGAAATGTCTGCTGCTGACCCGTGGCATCGCGAAACTTCAGGCGTGCCGGCCAATGCTCAGGCAATGTGCAGATCAGGTTGGTAAATTGATTGGCCGTTGCGATCGGCACGCCCTCAAACTCTAGCAGTTCATCACCGGGCCGCATTCCTGCCAGGTACAACGGGGTGTTTTCGTACAGATTTTTGCAGATAACCTTGCCGTTGCGATCGGTAAAATTTGCATCCAATGTGCCATGCTCTACCAACTTGGTAGCCAGCAGCTCGGGAATGAAATTTCTGATCTGATTCGCCGAAATGGCATATCCAAGCCCCACGTTGACACGACCTCGATCCTGGAAGCTACCCCGTCCATTGATTCCAATCACGCGACCTTCCATATTAAACAGTGGGCCACCTGAATTCCCGGGATTGATCGAACTATCCACCTGGATGCAGTTACCATAGATCAACTGGTTTTTCCCGGCGCCCGGCTGATAGCGTTTGACACCGCTCACGATCCCCAATGTGACAGTGGGCTTTTGATCTTCGGTTAAAACAAACGGGTTGCCCATAGCCATCACCCAATCGCCCACTTCGACTTCGTCGGAATCCCCCAACGGCGTGAACGGGAAATCCGATTTACCTTCCAGCTGGATGATTGCCACATCGCCACCGGGATCCGTACCAACCAGTTTCCAGTGATACATTTGGCCATCTGCCAATCCTCCCCAGCCACTAACGCCGGCGCCCATGATCACGTGGTGATTGGTTAAGGCAATTCCGGACGGGTCGACAATCACCCCGGAGCCGCCACCCTGCCGGTTTTCCCCGTAAATGGCGACCACGCTGCCGATGACTTGTTCGATGGCCTCGATCCTCTGTTTTTCAGCAGCCAGGATCAATGCCATCTCCTTGTCCGATAATTTTTTCTCGGAATCATCCGGGCCGTCCGATTGGCGGGCGACTGCCACCGAAGAAGCCACGGCAAGGACCAAGGCAAAAATCAAGCAACCGCTAAAGATGGGCAACCAAGTCCCAGGCCCATTTGTTCGGGCCCTATTCAACCGCATTGGATCAGTTTTCCCTCCGGTAAAATATCACTGGCTTTTTACAAATCGAGCTTCACACCAGTCGGCATGGTCGGCCAAGTCAAATTGCTCTCCTGCCCTGACCATCAAAATGATCTCTTTCATTCCCGAAATGTCAACGGAAAGAACTTCTGGCGCGTCCGATCCGCGGACCCGCTTGGACCACAGCTGGATACCATCGCCCTGGATCACCAACTCACAATCACCATGCCCCATCGTCTCGGCATCAATACCCACCGTCGCCTGAAACCGGTCAAAGTTACCTTTGTTCTCAAACGTCAGAGCTGTATAGGCCTGGGTGCCAAGACCATTTGAGTAAACGGTTGTTTCGCCCGTGGTACGATTCATCAAGGTCAACGGATTACCCTCGATACTCTTGTTGCGCTTCCAGGGGCGAGGAACCGTAAAGTCCGGTCTTTGCTGCACATCAACCGGGTCCAAATCTGACAGATAGACGACGCGGTCGGACTGAACTTCAATGGAAACAATTTCATTGGCAGGGATCGAAATATTACTATTGGCAATGGGAGCCAAGTTAAGTGATCCATCGACAAGGTCCCGCAAGGCCCCGGTAACCGTCGTGCCATCGACTTGTTTCACAGTGACCACGACGCCCTTTGCGGCCGGCAACTGCAGATCTGCAACGACCAGTGCATTGACTTTGGAGATAGCTATTTTTCGCGATTCACCACGAAAATTGATTTTCACGTGCGTCGCATCAAGGCCTTCCAGAATCCCCAGCACGACCCGCTCTCCGGAATCCGTGGCCACCATTACGGCATCGTTTTCCGTCGCACGGGACTGCAACTGGGAATCCGTTTTTTCCGTGTTGCGCCATACGACACCTTGTACCAGTTCCAGTAACATTTCTTTTTCTGAACCGGATCGCTCAACCAGGATCTTGTCATCCGAAATAGAAACGTTGTGAGCAAAAACCACTCCGCCGCCGACCAAACGCACCTCGATAAGTGAGTCACTCCGCTTGTCCAGCGGCCGCCCGGTGACCACTGATGCCACCTGGTCAATTCGACAGTCAGCCGGCAGGTTCTGCCCGCTCAACAAGCCTTTTTCATCGATCTTGTCGAGGGTTCCTTTGACGGTAGATCCGTCGATCATTTTCAGGGTCACATCGCCAAGCTGAACTGCGACACACGGGTTACCAGCCACCGAAGTCCCGAATAATACAAATGTCAGTAGTAGCGGAGCAAACATCCTGACACCAAAAAAATCAAACATGGTTACGACTGCATTATTTACCAAAAAGAAATTTTCAACAAAGAAATCAAGGTGATTCGCTCGACGTCCTACACCTTCACCATTCCACTCTTGCCCACCTTGAAAAAAACGACGCCCCACTCTGTTGTGAAACGCCGTTGTACAAACATCGTCATTCTATTTGTCATTACCATTAGCCGCTTCGTAGTAACGTTCCACGATATCGCGGTAACGAGCCGGTAATTTCTCCTTGATCGCATTGTTTGCCGGATCGCGACTCCGGTCTCGCAAACGACTCCAAGGACTGACCGGGCCATCATCGTAGGACTTTTGGACAACTTTTCCATTGGCATTGCTGCTGGAACCGCCCTTCTGGCTCTTGTTGGGCTTGGAAGCCTGTTGTTGTTGCTGTTGCTGCTGCTGTTGTTGTTGTTGTTTTTTGGTGTTCTTGCTGTTGCTCTTACTGCTGCTAACTTCCTTTTTTTCCTGTTCTTTAATCAGCTTGGCCAACATGTTTACAATTTGATCCTGCTGGTCCTGAGTTACCTGGTCGGGTTCCTCTAGCTCCAACCGGCGACGGGAAAAATCCATTCGTTGATGGATGTCTGTCATCTGGCCCTGTTTAACATTTTGCAGCTGTTGAACCTGCCGCCAGGCACTGACCCTTAATCGCTCCGGGGCTTGAGGGTAATCCTCAAGAAATTCCATGAATGACGCAATGGCTTTGCTGTTTTGCAATAAACCGGACTGCGCTACACCTCTGAAAAAAGTCGCGCTGCCCTTATGTACGGACTGATCCGCCAAGTCATCATTCAGACGCTTTAGCAAGGGCAGAGCTTGCTCGAATTGTTCGTTGTTCATTAGAGAACGCGCCAGATAGAATGTTGCGTCCGCTGCCAAAAAACTGTCTTCTGAATTGGCAAGTGGCTGTAACAGAGTCAAACTTTGTTGAACATCATCGTCGTCCGATGCAGCCACCGCATCGGCATATTTCGGATACAAAGCAACCAGGCCTTCGGTAATCGCGTCTTGGCGGGAGTCTGCGGAGAATTGTCGAACAATTGCTTCAACGTTTTTTCGTTGGGCATCATCCACCGATTTCAATTGGGCAACATGTGCCAAAAATGCATTAACAACATCGTCCGATTTCAAAATGCCACCAGCAGCCGTGACGGAACATAGTACACTCAAGGCAACAACCGAGCTGAATGCCATTTGGATCATCTGTCTGGCTCGCATATGTTCTGACCTTTAAAAAATCCCTGCGGATGGAATGGCAACTACCTGTCATTCATCTTGTCTATGATTTGTTCAGTCAATTCCAACAACTTGCTCTGTTGATCAGCCAAGTTTTGAATTTCTTCGGCTAATTTCTGTTCCATTTCCCTGGGGGTATCGCTTCCACCCATACTGTCCACCTGCTTGGTTCGCCTGTTTACCCGGCGCTGGGACGCTTTTAGTATTTTAAGTTCTGCCGAGAGCTTGAGCAACGGTTGTTTTCCGCCGCCACCGCCGCCACCGCCGCCTCCGCCACCGCCGTCCTTTTTCTGTTTGGACTCCTCTAAAGCGTCAAGTAAATCCTGCAAAACCGACTCAATGTCTTTTTGTATCAACTGTGTTAATTGATTGGTTTGTTCGTCTTCGAGAAGCAGTGAAACCCGTTCCAATTCGGCCCGAAGGTCCTGGACAATTTCGGGAAAGACGTCACTGGTCCCGTCTTCGAGCAACAAGTCATAAGCCTGCTGCCCAAGCTCACTGATTTCAGACTCCTCGGCAGCCAGGCTAATCGTGGCTAATTGATCACGCCGCCGCAGCCCACCAAGATTAATTTTTTTGTCATTTAACTCGGTAGTCATCACGCTGGCAATTTGCTGGCGTTCCAGCATTTCACGAAACCGCGCTTCCAGCGCCTTTAATTTCTCTTCTCTTGTCTCATCTCGCAATTGTTCCAAACGCTCCTCGATTTCTTCCATTGCCTCGTCGAGTTTCTTTTCCGATTCTTTCTGGTCCTGCTGGGCTTGATCGGCATCCTTCTGTTCGAGATTGTCACCCGCTTTCTTCATTGAGTCACCAGCTTCCTGCGTTTTCTGTTGACCCGGTTGTTGTTGATTGGGGCTGGATGCTCCATCAGGTGTTTCCGGCTTGGGAGCCTCTTTCATCTGTTGGACAACCTCCATGGCCTTGTCGCGGGTCCGTCTTTGCTTTCTTGCCATTTCGTCAAATGCCTCGGGAGGCAGAGACGCCAGGCGACGCCGTTCTTTTGCCAATTCTTGCTTGGCGTTTTCCATCTCAGCCAAAGCCTTCTCTTCCTGCTGTTGGGCTTCTTTAGGTTTAGCGCTGCCCAGTTTTTCTTCAGCCTGGCGCTGATGTTCGGCTGATTTCTGCAACGGCTGCTGGCCCGGCTGGGGCGATGAGTTGGATGGAGATGGTTTGGAATCACCCGGTTTGGAATCACCCGGTTTGGAATCGCCCGGCTTAGAATCGCCCGGCTTGGAATCGCCCGGTTTGGAATCGCCCGGTTTGGAATCACCCGGCTTGGCATCGCTCGGCTTGGAATCGCCCGGCTTGGAATCGCTCGGCTTGGAATCGCCCGGTTTGGAATCACCCGGCTTGGAATCACCCGGTTTAGCGTTGTTGGCATCAGTGGAAACTGGCTGTTCGTCTCCGTCGGCAATTTCACTGGCCAGATCTTCGGTTTTTTTCCGAATCTCAAATTGCTGATCAGCAATCTTGTCCAAGGTTCTGATTCCCGCACCATCACTCTTGCTGGTTTGATCAATCAGGCCTTTTTGTTGACCAATCAAATCCTCCAGTTGTTTGATTTGTTGGTCGATCTTCCTGAGTGTTTCGTCTTTGTTGGCAACTTTCTCTGTTTCACGGCGCTGCTGGTTTTGACTTTGTCGCATCTGTTGGATTGAATTCTTCCAATCCTCCAGCATGTCAATTTCTTCCGATTTGGTCATTTTGGGAGACTTGTCGTTCATCAACAATCGAACCAGATCGTCAAGTTTTTGAATAACCTCGTCGATTTTCTGGGCTGCTTGTTCGTATTGATTATTGTCAAGGTGCTCGCTAACCTCAGCCATCTTCTTGGTGATCAATTGCTCTTTGGCCTGTTGGTAGGCATCTACCAACTGTTTGGCTCGTTCAGGTTCCTTGTCCTGTAATTTAGCCGCAATCACCGTGAACATATTTTCCAGGTCGACCATCTTCTGCTCAACCAATCGCTGTTTTTCACCCAGCTCGGACTTGATGTCATCCGAATCCTGCGCGAGCAGCCCGCTACATACCAAACCCACGATTGCGAAAACCACCGGCAAGAACTGGTTCATCGTTCGTTTATTTGTCATGGCCCTATCCGATCAAACAGGAATGATTATTTGTCGTCATCAAAAATATCGTCTTCGTTTTTATTCCGCTTATCCATCTCGGTTTTAATTTGCATCTCATTTCGCTTGATTTCCAGCAACTTGTTGACCACTTCCTGAAAGTTTTCCGAATCGACCATCGCATCGAGGATCCTTTTCATCTCGGCCATGATTTGAGCATGGACTTGGCCTGTATCGGTCACCGCCGTTAACAGTTCCTGTGGATCGTCGACAAGCCGCCGGCAATTATCCAAACTTCGGGAAGCCAAGGCAATCAGATCGGCGTCCAGCCTGCGTATGGGCTGAATAATCCCTCCGTCAAAACGCTGCTCAATCGTTTGCCCGCCAGCCAATGCCTGTTCATCTTCATCCAATCGGTTGTTTTTCGCCTCTACGAGAAACTCTTCAAACCGATTTGCAACCGCATTAATGCTGGTTCCAATTGCTTTTTGATCTCGACCAATCGTAATCAAACGTTCTTCTCTCATCGCCTTGAACTGTTCGGGCGTTTGACCGTTGGGCCTCATCCCGGCCACAGCCCGCAATTCGGCAGCCAATTCCATCTGTGCCTCATACGCTTGCTGGAATGCTTTGCGCTGCTCTATTTCACGACGCAACATATCGTCCCGAAGTTCCTGTTCTGTGACAATTCTTAGCAGAAACTCACTGGAACGCGCCAAATTGGGCTGTCCGGGCCGATTATCCTTGGCCACAACCGAAAGCATGAAACTGGCACCCGGCTTCAATTTCAACCCTTCCAGGTCGAGCACGTCGACATTTTCATCCGACCGCACAATATTCTCCGGGTCTTCAAATTGGCGGATCATTTTCTCATAGGACTTTGTCTCATTTTGGGTCGCGTCTTCGTCCGAATTTTTCCAGTTACAATCCAATGAGATATTGGACAGACCAAATTCATCGTTCACGCTGTAAGAAACAGGAATCCTCGCTCGCGGAACGACCAGGCCGCTGATGCCAAGTAATTCGGCTCGCACCTTAGGTGAACTATCTTCCCTGGTCTTAATCGTAAATTTGGAAGGGCGCGTTGCGGACAGGCCCGTTTGGTCGGCCAATACAAACTCGTACTGCCCACCCGCCAAACGATCACCGTCGGTCGGCAATAGAATTTCGTATTGCATCGCATCGCCAGAACCTCCGACAGCCGACATTACAAATTCACGCTCACCCAAACGAAGCGCAGCCATATTAAGCGGCTTGTTAAAACTGGCTCGCACCTTGAGTTGACTGCCATTCAAGACGGCATGGGGACCGGCTCCAGGTAGAATTATGGGAGCAAGTCCGGTGTAGGCAGGCAAGATCGACTCCAGTTCCAATTGCGTCACACTGGGTGGCTCGACCAGTTTCACCTCCACCCATTCGGTAACATCATCACCTCCCGATGCGCGCAAACGGAACTCGGTCGCTACGTTGTGCAAGACAAACAGATGTTCCCGGCCATCCTGGCGACCGGTCGGCTTCATCGGATGAACGGTCTTGCCACTGGGGCTGTCTATTTCAAGTGTCACGTCCACATCGACAACCTGGCTGTCCTGACGTACCTCAACCAACTGCCGGTGATCCGTCCCACGAGGCAATACCAGCACACCACCATCGGCACCGACGATTTCCAGGTAGGTTCCCTGTGGCCACTGGTCGTTTTGTAACAGGATATTACGGTTAAACCATGTCCCGAAAAACTGTGTCTGGTTGACACTGACGATCAAGGCTCCCAATAGTACGAAACCGATTGCCAATAGCAACAGGTTGTGACGGTAGCGAGGCTGGTTGAGCGTCGTGCCAAATTCAATCGAGCGGGCATGCTCAATGCTCTGCTGGATCGTTGCGTCGGTCAGCTCGCGAGACGTCCCCAGTTCCTCAACATTGCTTTGGCGGGCAAGTTGTGCCCCGCTCAACAAGCTTTCGTTCAATTCCCTGTGTTTAGCTTCGACTTCGTAAAGCAATGCATCGTCACCCGGTCGGTTGGCGAGCGGTCGAATGACACGATAGAACAGGTAAACGGCAGCAAACAGGACCATTACGCCCAGCATGATCAATCGCTGGGCGAAATCCATTTTAAATAGTCGGTCCAAGCCCATGTCGATGACCAGGATTCCGATGATCGAAGCCAGCCAATGACTGGTTCCTTCAACCAACAACCAACGCGTCAGCTGACCGCGCAGGCTGTTCAGCCGAGCAGAGATTTCCCGGGGCAAGGATCGTGATTTGGCCGTCGCTGAACTCATCGATTAATCCGCTAAAAAGCGTTCCATTTCTGTCACTAGAATTGTTCCCGTCATTTCCGCTGTAACACCTTCTCACGAAGAAAAAAACCTGTCGGACTACAAAAGCTTATACCACTTACGTATGGCCCATTCACTGGTTAACAACACAACCGGCAACAAAAAGAACAAGAAACGCACGTATTGATTGACATCCCAAATCGGTTCTGGCGGACTGTTGAATTCGGCCCGCGTTACTAGTCGTGGCAAGGCAGCGGGCAACTCCGAAACCTGCTCCAATTCTATGTATTTACCACCCGATGTTTCGGCGATGTCCTTTAATAATTTTTCGTTTAACCAGAATGAACTTGCCTCGGCACTGGGAGGCACCACACGAAACGATATGGGATCGATCAGCTTTTCTTCCGATTCGAGAGTTCCCAGGTCAATGGTCGCTTCAAATTTCCCCGTTCTCTGCGCAACAAACGTGCCTTCATATCGCCCCTCTTGCTGAGGCAACAACTGCATTTCTATCGATTGGGATCGGCCTTCGGCATCCCGAACAACGGCCTCGATCGATGGCTCCTTTGAGGGTCGGAACTGGCTATCCAGGACACGGCCGACCAGCAACACACGCTGACCCAGTTCGTATTCGGTTTGATCACTATCGATAAAACCGCGGCGGGAACCCTGCAAAGAACGATTTTCAACCAGGAACCGAGTTACCTGGATCCAAAACCGATCAAAGAACTGGGCCTGCAGCCCCAGGGGACGCCACCGCCAAGTTCCCTGAAATCCCATGTACAACACGGTACCAGCACCATACCGCCCGGCCGCCAACAGGGGCTGGTTACCGTCGGCGTTGACCTTGTCTCCATGTTCCATCAATACGCGAGCAGTTGGCTTTGGAGTCAATGCCGGGAAACTCCAATAGATCCCGGGCATCTGCGACCACGTTCGCTGCGTGGCAGCAGGGTCTGCATGAAAACTCAAAACGGGGTGGTCCATGTTGTGATTGACCAGCAACATTTTGCCGGACCGATTGTCCGTCGCCGTGGCCAGTGCCTGCGTGGTGGCAATCGACTCCGAGTCACCAAATCGAACGGGCAGGATTTCGCGAATTCCCTTCAAGCGATTCAAGGTCACAAATTCACTGGTGAACTGGGGCCCCGCCATGTAAAAAACGCCGCCCGCTTTGTTCTTGATAAATGTCTTCAGTGTTTCAATCCACTCGGCATCAAATTCCTGCGGATTGGGATCCATCAACATCACGATATTGTATTGCCCCAGCTCCTCAATAGTTCTCGGTAATCGACTGATGGGCAAATCTCCTTCCTGAGGGCGAGATTCATCCATTGACTGCAGCCAACAGCTCAGAGCTATGGTCTGGTCTCTCTGAAGCAACCGTTGTACATGCTGGTAATCATACGAAGGCAAACCTGAAATCAACAAAACCTTGACCTGTTCGTCAACAACCACAAGTTCACTTGAGACCAACGCATTGTCATCCGTTTGTGTTTCGTTGTCGAGATTTTCCACCTGGACGGTATAGGTATATCGACCCGGGTCACTCAGCGTGTGATCAAAGTCAACGCGGATCCGACCACCATTGTCGGGAACATCAACCTGTGTTGACTGGATGACTTGCCGATCTTCCATCTGTCCAGTTCGCTCGTTGAACCGCTGTTGGACCAGATCGACGGTAAGTTGGCCCGGTATATCGCCCGCATTACCCAATGAGTTGATTTGCAGGATCGCTTCGACTTCAAACGGCTCATCCGGATAGGCTTTGCTCCGCACAAAAACCTCGTTGACCGAAAGATTGCGGGGCGGATTAGGGTCACCCACGCCAATCACATATATGGGAATCCCCAGGGATTGCGCACGCGCCGCGATTTCAATCGGGTCTTCTGATCCGTTGTGTTGGCCATCACTGATCAGAACAATGGCAGACAAGCGGTTGGCATTATCGATCGACTCGCGCAGCGCCTGCCAAATATCCGTTCCCAGTCCCTCGGGGACCAAGTCAGGCACCGTTTCCTGAATCAAGCTGTCGTTATCAATCTGACCCGTCGTGGCGGCTGGCTCAGTGGGCTCATTTGCTGACTCGGCTGGCGATGGCATATCCGATTGCAAGTTAGCGGGAATGACTGCAATCGTCTTCGTTCCATCGGAGAAGTTGATTACCTGCACCGTCCCCTTGTCGCGGATCGACTGTATCAGTTGTTTGTCGGCCAGCACTCGGTTAACAAGATCCGATCGTTTGACAGATCCCTCGGCGATGCCGATCACGTCTAGTCCCGAGGCGGCAGCCAGTCGGCCGACCTGTTTTTCATCACGGTAGACGTCACCCCGTGCAAACGAAAGGGACCCATCGAGTAACAGGTCAATCGTCGGCTTGATCTCGGTCACTTGTTGGTAAAAAACAGAGGGACGCAGCAACAAGGCAACAAGAAACAGCAGCGTCGCCAATCGCAACCCTGCCATAAAAAGTTTCACGGGCATCGGGCAGGTATCGATTTCGCGGCGATACATCCAGAACACCCCGAACACAATCGCCATCACCGTGAACAACAAGACAAACACGCCCCAGGACTCGGGCATATTAGTCCACTCCAGACGGGGATCCCCGGCCCGTTCGGGATCATGCCCGACAACCCAATTGAGTAACGCGTTTTTGGCAATCAACAAATTATTCAAAAAATCATCCGATTATTACTTCTGTTCACTCTACTTAATGTCATCCGACTTGGTTGACCCGTTTGCCTGGGGGAGATTCGTTTTCCCTAACACGTACAGGCGGTTAGCCCCGTGTACCCAGATCTTTTCACCATCACTATAGAGATTCCCCAATGGCGCGCCGGTTCCCAGTTCCACGTGAGCCTCTTTGATAATCTCCGGTTTTTCTGTGGGGCTGGTAAGTCCTATTTGGACGATCTTATTACCGACGGGCAGGTAAATCCCATCCGCAGTCAACATGCCTCGTCCGTACGACTTTTCTCCACCGAACAGCTGCTCTCCTCCCAGGACCATCCTGCCTTCGCCTTGGAGATCATATCCGATCACCGTTTCCGGACCGGCCGCATAGAGGATGTCATCGTAAACGCCCAGCAAGTAATTGACCTTGGTGCCGAGAGGGTTCATTTCAGACCGCCAGATCAGCTCCCCGGTGTTTCGATTGAAGGCTTCAATGGTATCGGTGTCACTGGAAAAACAGATCATCTGCTGGCCATAAGGAATCACGGTATCCGAAGACCAGCCATCGAAATTAAGCTGATTCATGTTGCGCCCGTATTGACGCAACAATTTATTCTCGACACCTTTGCGATGATACCGCTTGGCGAATCGAATCATCCCGGTGGATGGATCCAGGACAAAAACAACACCGAGACCACATGAAACAAACAGATCACTGCCGTCAATCGAGAGATTGATTGGGGACCAGGGAACGGCACCCGTTTCAGGTTCATCACACAAAAATGATTTCCAGACCGTCTTGCCATTCTGTTTCGTGTCGAATGCGTAGACTGAAATCGCACCTCCTTGATTCACGGGTGCAATGACCAGGTTGCGATAATTCACGGGGGATCCCATAAAGCCACCTGATCGCAAATAAGGGCTTTCGACCAATTCCTGGTCGGGATCCGGCACCTGCGCTTCCTCGACAACGACTGCTTCCTTTTCCCTGTTCGGTAACGACCACAGCACCAATCCCGATTGGGCATCGTACGCCGTCAGATAATTACTGCGACTGCGACGCGCCGATGTGTTCCAATGTGACTGCTGTCTTGCGGGCAGGTTCTCCAGACGATCGTCGAATGGTTCGCCTTCGATCGTGTAAAGGACCCCATCGAGAATCGACATTTGCGCTGCAATCCGGTCTCCAAACAGCTGAATCTCCCGGGTGGAAAAAGGGGCCTCCGAGGGGCTCTGCTGCCGAAGTCGGCCAGCCCGATTCCAATTCCTGCGAAACATGATCACCAGTTTGGTGTAGTCGTCAATCTCAAACGCATTCCTCCAAACGGGTCTCCAACTGAAAACTTCCGAGAGGCTATGTGCATCCCAACAGACAATATCCACTGCCGTCTTAAAATAGACCTGATCGTCGTGAAACACCAGCTGACCGGTTGCTCGCCAGCCCTTCTCGCGCCAACTTTTGATCAGTTCTTTCTCGGCCGATGTTACCGTGTCTGCCGCGGCGTCGCCAAACGCTTCCGTTCCAACCAATACGGTCGCATTCTTGAAGTCGGCCCAGTTATAACTCTCAACTGGGTCGAAATAGAATTGCCAAATCGGTTGCATTTCATCGCCGAGTGCGTGACGAGGCAACGCCGGCATCACCCCGTATCGTCGGCTGTCTCCAAGCGGAAGCCCCGATGGCCTGACAGCGGTGCCGGGCACGTTGCGATTCAATTGACCAACCGATGACTTGACCATCTCAAACCGTCGACGATCTAATTCTCCGGCCACGGATTCCGCCTTGGCAATACTGGCATTCGCTCCACTTGCATCACCAAAAAATGCTTCGCACAAAGCCATTTTCAGATAGACTTCCTGCAGCGACACCGTCGGATCTGGATAATGACCGACAATCTTTTTGAGCAATCGGTAAGCGCCCACAAAATCATATCGGTCGATATAAAGCGTGCTCAATGTCAAAGCCGCTTCGTCGCCCAATGAGCTCAAGAAATACTGCCGAACTACCTGGCTCAGTGCTTGTGAATCATAGGGGCTACCGGCAGCCGCCAGTATTTCCTTGGCACTGGCATCCGCCTTGACCCGATACGCCTGCAGACCTTTGGGCGGCAGTCCAGCCAAGATATCCTCAACCCGGTTGACCAACGAAAAATACGTCTGGTCATCATCGGAAAACAGGGCATCCCCACTTCGCTCCAATACGGCTTGCCAAAAACGAGAAGCAGCTTGGTAATTACCATCTTTCTGGTAACGATCGGCCAGCTCCAGCCATTGCTCGAGATCCGGATCCGTCTTGAGGGTCGCACCACCCGATTCAAGGTCCTGCGCTTGGTTGCCTGCGGGAACCATGTCATCGATCAAGAACCGCCCCCCACCGCGCAGTACCCGAATGGGGCCAATCTGTTGAGGCTCCTGCTGCATCTTCTTGATCACCACCTGGCCAGCAACCGGTTCACAACACAACGCAAATGCCATCAACAGCATCCAGCCGACCCGTGAATCAAATTTTACTGATGTCATCATTTCAC
This sequence comes from Mariniblastus sp., assembly GCA_014237975.1. Lineage (GTDB taxonomy): Bacteria > Planctomycetota > Planctomycetia > Pirellulales > Pirellulaceae > Mariniblastus. The sequence goes on from JABACA010000037.1 coordinate 16,556, forward strand.
ACCGTTCGCTAACGGGACCAAATTACCGCTTCTTACCAAACCACCAACCAAGGAATTGTTCCAAAGCTAACACCGCAATCAAGAACACCAGCAACTGTGGCCAGATTTCCGAATTGCCTCCGGAAACCTGCTGGGTATCCAGCTCGGTCGCCGAAACTCGCCTGATGTTGCCGCTAAAAAAATCGCCTTCGATGGCAGATTCCGGCAATCGCTTCAATTGACCTTCGCGCGGGTCAATGTTCGACGCGAACAAGACCTTGTCCGTTTCACCGGAATTGCGCTTCAATCCAACTTCGTAAAAACCACGTTGAAGAATCTCATCAAATTTTACACGGTACAGGACATTTTCTTTGCCAATCTCAGAATCATCGGTGGGCCGAGCAACCGATTCAACTTTGTCGCCCTCGGGATCTCGCAATGATACACGACTGCCATAGACCGACAGATCAACAGGGTAGGAAACCTGGCCACCAATTTTGACATTACTGTTTTCACCAACAGAACCGACCAGATAGTCAATCAGGTCAATCATGACCGGGGCAAACGTCGGGCTACTGGGCCACATGGTCCAATCTCCGTCACCGGGGATCGTGTAGACAATGACCGCACCATTACCCAATCTCCGCTCCGCCATGGCCACCGAGTTACGTGGATCACTGAGCCGCAGCGGGACCAGGATCGACTTGCCAATTTCCTCGTCGTCAATGATAGATGTCCACCAACTGAAAACATCAACCTTGTTGAGACTGGTATCGTCACTCTCCAAGATGACTCGCATCGAAGGGTGAACCTGCGGGTCAACTTCAAAATTAACCCAACTGGACATGGTCGGGTCGCCGGCGATCGACTCCAACCCAACGGGGGACAAGCCGGATCCATCCTTGTAAAAGGAATCATTGAAGGCGGCAGCCCTTACCTTGTTGCCCGGCATAAAAACAAGCGCCCCGCCGTCCCGTGTCCATTGTTTGAGCGCCGCAATCCGATCCGGCGACGCTTCGTCGACGTTACACAAAAAAATCACCTGGTATTCCGACAGCGATACCGATTCCAATTTACTGGCTGTCACGACTGCCATGCTTAACCCCGTACCCAACACGTCCAGGCTTTGCAGGTAGTGTGTCTCGCTCCGCTCCGAAACGGCCGATGGATCCCCATCCACCAGCAAAATGGGAATTCCATTTAAAACGCGCGCCGCGAAGACAGCGGAACTGTCGTCGATTAACTGGTCTGCCGACAGTTCGTCCCGGGAAAATGACTCGCGATCGATGGCTGCCGTCACTCGATAATTTTCAAAATTGAGCGAGGCCAGTTCATCCTCGCTGGCTGACAGGTTCTGGTCGCGCGTGCCAGTGAACAGGTAGGGGAAAATCAGTTCGCTGGTTTGTCCGGGAGGAATCGACGGGGCCACCTGGTAGAGCGGCGGCGCATCGTTGACCTGTAATACGACCCGCACATCATTGGCTGTGGCATTTCCGTAGTTGGCTAGTTCGACACTAAAACGAACCACTTTGTCTGCGGCTTGCAGATCCAGGGCCCGCAACCCGACAATCGCCAAATTCTGGTCATTAGGTCCAGCCGTATCAATAAGAAACGTATTGACCGCGTCCTCAGCCGTTTGGTTCAACAACTTGTTGGGTGCCGAATCAGACGTAATATCAACCGAATCCAACCAATCCACAGCCCGCATGTCGGAAAAAACGTAGGCAACCCGGCCCACATTTTCGGTCTGACCTCCGATATAACGCCGCAATTCACCCAACGATCCGGGATAGTCCGCGGCCGTATCGGTGCTTTGAACCTCATCGATCGTCTCTATCAAAGCCGGCAAAGTATTCTTGGTGACCGGTTCATTGGCCAGCAATGGTTGACCGGGATTACTGGTCAGCATGATGGTCAACCAGTCATCGGTCAGGTCCGATTCTGCCAGACCGCTGACCAGGCGTTTGATGGAGTCACGGGTAACATCCATCGATGGCTCGTTGCCGTTGAGAACACGGCTGCTAAGCGAGTCGTCCCACAAGATAACCCGCTCGTACTGAGCATCCTGTTGCAGCAGGCTGGCAACAGAAGACGGCAAAAACGGCCGTGCCAACAACAAGCCAATCAACAGCATTGCCAAGCAACGCAACAACAGCAATAAGAGGTTTTCAATCTGCACCCTTCGACGGTTCTTTTTTTCCGCTTCAAACAGAAAATCCATGGCTGCCCAATTGACAATCTTGAACCTCCGCTTGTTCAGCAGGTGAATGACGATCGGCGAAAGGACCGCCAGTCCACCCAAACCAAGCATCCAAGGATTCATCAATAAGGAAAACATTAATTTCGTCCCAACAACTAAATAACTACGACTTCAAAGTCTCTGGAATTACAATTTACGTCTCGACTTGCGCCGAAAATTCAAATAGCTCGACAAGGCCGCATCGAGAGGCTTGGACGTGTTCAACAGAATATGGTCCACCCCTGCCGAAGCACAAACTTTTTTGACCTGTTTCATATAACGATCCACCGCTTCGAGATAGGACTTGCGCAATGCTCTGGGCTCGGTATGCAGCTGGGCGTCCGTCTCAAGTCCCTGAAACAAAGTGTTGTCATCAAATGGAAATTCAACTTCATCGTTATGCATCACGTGAAATACGATGACTTCGTGTCCCCTCAGCCGAAATTGGCTCAAGGCGGTTGCCAGATCAGCAGGGTCCAGAAATAGGTCGGAAAACAACACGACCATTCCGCGTTGGCGAATTTGACTGGACAGGGCCAGGAATGGATCGGCAACATCCGTTTGTCGATCCGGCTCCACGCCCTCCAATTCATGGAAAATTAACTTTAAATGGGAGGGATGGGAACTCGCTTTCAAGTTCAAATCGATCTGGTTGCTGAACGCAATCAGGCCCACGGCATCCTGCTGTTGCTGCATCAGGTAAGCCAGGCTGGCGGCTGCCGTGGCCGCGTAATCATATTTACTCCAACCGGTTGACTCGCCGTAGCGCATCGATTTGCTGCAATCCAACAAAATGTGGCATTTCAGGTTGGTCTCTTCTTCATATTCCTTGATGTAAAGGCGATCCGTTTTCGACCAGACCTTCCAATCGATATGTCGCAGATCGTCACCGGGTGCATATTCTCGATGAGTCGCAAACTCGATAGCAAAGCCGTTGTAGGGGCTGCGATGCTTCCCCGTAATAAAACCCTCAACCACGAGTCTGGCGCGCACATCAATTCGCTTGATCCGATCCAGTGTTTTGGGATCAAGGTACTTTTCAGTGTTGGCTTCGATATTGGCCATAACAACCATCAGGGTAAATCGGGGTTACTGCGTTTTGGATCTTCGCGTTTTGGTTCATCCAGCAGGCCAGATCCGGACCGCTTGCAAGCTGCCAGACTAGCCGGAAAAAGCACCACTCATTTCAGGTGCAATCTGATCGCCCTCGCAACGATCCGGCAACTCTTCCATTAACCTATCGATCACTGCGTCCGAAGTGATCCCTGCCGATTCGGCTCCAAAATTGGTGATCACGCGATGCCGCAAAACGGGCCTGGCAACTGCCCGAATGTCATCGGTTGAAGCAAAGGTCTGTCCCTCCAGAACAGCCCGTGCCTTGGCTCCCAGCAATAAATTCTGAACCCCTCTTGGACCTGCGCCCCAACTGACCGATTCTTTTACAAACTCTGGACATTCATCTTCGAGCACCCGGGTAGCCCGCACCAGACGCAACGCGTAATGAATGACGTGTGGCGCTACCGGGACCCTGCGAACAAGCTGTTGCAACCGCAGGATATCCTCTCCGCCCAGGACTTGATCGACAGACTTATGAACATCCGCGGTCGTGGTTTCAGCAATCCGAAACTCTTCGTCGTAGGTTGGGTATTTGACAAACACCTTGAACATGAAACGGTCCTGCTGTGCTTCGGGCAGCGTGTAGGTACCTTCCTGTTCAATCGGATTTTGTGTCGCCATCACGAGAAAAACGGACTGGGCAACTCATGCCGCTCACCACCGATCGTCACCTGTTTCTCTTGCATTGACTCCAGCAACGCAGACTGAGTTTTGGGAGGTGTTCGATTGATCTAATCGGCCAATACGATGTTCGAAAAAACGGGCCCCTTGAGAAACTTGAATTCACGGGCACCGCTCGCCTTGTCTTCCTGAATCACTTCCGTTCCAACAATGTCACTAGGCATCAGATCGGGGGTGAACTGAATTCGACTGAACTGCAAACTAAGCGTCTCGGCCAGCGTGCTTACCATCAAGGTCTTTGCCAAACCCGGCACGCCCTCCAGCAAGCAATGGCCCTGGGCAAAAATCGCGATCATCAATTGCTCGATAACTTCATTCTGTCCCACAATTATTTTACCCAGTTCGCGTCGCACTGAACCGTACGCCCTGTTCAACTTTTCTAGCGACTCGACGTCCTGGTTGCTCAACTCGGCGTTGCCGCCGGATGGATTCGTATTCATGTTGGGCCCTTGGTAGTAATTGGGATCCCGCAGCAGTTTGACGCCAGCGGATTCAATGTTGTTCTAACAGCCTTGGGAAATGGCTGCTGAATTCAGCAAAACCGACCCAGCTGGCCCCGGCCGTCACTCCACATGGAGTAAAACCTCATGGGACCAAGTAGGTTTCCCTCGTTACGCCCTGATTTTAACCGAAACTTCCTCAAAAAGGCAGTTTGCCTAATTCATGCACTCTGGCGGTGAAAGAGCTGCAATTTCGGTAATTTTACAAAGTTGATTGGTTTTGACCCCCCTTTGGCAACTTGGTCTTTGGCTCGGAACGTTAAATAATGGAGTTATGAGTATTTCCCCCGAATCAGACATTCAAAACCCCCTCTGGAGACCGTTTGGACTTTCATTGTTATTCCACACATTGCTATTTGCCCTCCTCCTGGTCCTGATCAATCGCCTGCCAGGAGACAGTCCCGGTGATGAACTCCGCCGCGGCAGCCTTGTCTTGGCGATTACCAATACGGACCAACCGATGGATTATCTGACCGAAGAGGACATTTCCAACGGGGAGGAATCTCAAGTACCAGCAACCGAAGCATCAGAGGCTTCCCCGCCCGCCATTGAGATGCCAAAGATTCCCGATTTGCCCGGACTTGCGGCTGTCGAGACTTTGGACGTGACGAATATGGCAGACGTTCCAAAAAATTCGGTGCGGCCTCACGAATTCACGCTTTCCAAAGATGACTTGAAGATGATTGCCAAGGAACAGCGCGAACTGAAGGCACGACAGCCGAAAGGACCGCCCGCCTCGATCAGCGTTTTTGGTAGCGGAGAATTAAAGGGGCAACGGTTTGTATTCGTTATTGACCGTTCGAAAAGTATGGGCAGCCAGGGTCTTGGGGTGTTGAAACGGGCCGTCAAGGAGCTGTCGACGGCAATCAACCAACTGGAAGATTACCACCAATTTCAGATTGTCGCCTACCATGATCGAACCATCACCATGTCCCGCAGAGCGATGTTGCCGGCCAGTGATTCCAATAAACAGCAGGCACCCGAGTTCATCAACGGATTGATGGCCTTTGGAGGCACCAGTCACGATTATGGACTCTACGCGGCTCTCGCATTCCATCCGGATATCGTCGTGTTAATGACGGACGCCGGCTTTCCGGAATTGAACGCTGGTCACCTGAACGAGATGAAAATCATGTCCCGCGGAAAAGTCCAGATTCATACGATTCAATTCGGCAGTGGTCCACTTCAGGTTGACGATAATTTCATGAAACAACTGGCGTTACAGAGCCGGGGCAGTTTTCGGTACATCGATGTGAACCAATGGTACAAGAAAAACAAGTGATGATCCAAACTGTAGCGTTGTGAAACGTACCCAAACCCGGCCGGACAGACTATGATAACGTGCATGGCGTACCAGGATTTTCATCTACCGAGCTGTGAGTGAAAATCTCCAAGTCAAACCATTAACCACCGAATGAATCCATTTTCATAATGCGAATCTTGTCCAACGTTTTTTTGATATTCCTGTGCCTGCCCTGCCTGGGCAACGGGGCAACGACAGGCGCTCAGCAGATAACGGTCGCCACGGCCGGTGGATCGGTGATCCAGGTTCAGCCATCCTCCGATACCTTCATGTTTGGCGTGATGCAACCGGACGGTACGACCAAGTCGCGGCAGTTCAAGTATGACGAAATGCGTGAATTACTGCTAACCGACAACCCGATCGCCAATATACAAGCAGACGTTATCACGTTAGTGGAACAACTTGGCGATGATGATTTTACTCAACGCGAACTGGCGGAAGCAAAGTTGAGCCAATCGCAGTTCGCTGGCCGCTTCGAAAAGCTCCTGCGAAACTATCGGGATCACCCCAACCTCGAAATCCGCTATCGAATTCGACGCGTCTTGGCCAGCCTTGTTGACAGCACTACTCCCGTTCCTGCGCAGGATCGACTTATTCTGAAATCGGGAGAACATTTTTCGGGTGATGCAAATCAATTGCGGATCGAAGGCCAGTTCCTGGGCTTGCCAATTCAGCTGGAGCGGCAACAGATTCGCCAGATCAGCATAGCCAACCCCAGCACTCCGGCGCCAGCAACATCCAAAAGCATCAAGGTTGAAAAATTGCTGTCGCATGTCGATCAATTCTACAACAACGGCGACGATTTTTTTTTCGACTTTGAAAGTGATCCGTACGGCAACAGTATTTCACTCAGCGAACGCCTCAATGACTCATTTTATCCCAAGGGCTTACGTCTTTCCTCGAATGATACGGATTACGTAAGGGCGGTCCGTTTTTCATTCAAATTCTGTCCGCTTGATTCTGGTTCCAAGTCGGCCTGTGTGCAGGGTGAACGGATGTTTCGAGGAGTCATGCACATCCGATTCTGTTTGCCCGGCCAACCCGATATTGCGGCGGCTGTCACCCGGTTTGGGCTTTTTATTGAACGCGTGGATCATTCCCGTGATTTCGTCGTTGAGGCATTCGATGCCAACGGCAACATTGTTAGTCTGATCGAGACCACCGACGAAGATTGCTGTTTCGCAGGGTTCCAATCCAATGTCCCAATTACCGAAGTTCGAATTCAACAGAACCCGTACCTGAAAACATTGGTCGGTCGTCAACTCGACGAAATGTACGCGGTTGACAACCTGACCTTCAATCGGCCGGTCGGTGTCGCCACACCCTCGGACCACTCAATCCTGAAATTGAAATCTGGCAATTACCTGTCATTAACGAGTCTCCAGCAGGGAGAACAACATTGGCAGGCAAACATCAAAGAACTGAACCAGCCAATTTCAATTCCGCTGGAAGATATCGCCTGGTACCAGACCGCCAATTCGGTGGCCACGGTGCCCGATCAATGGCGGGCCCTGCTTTCCGACGGCTCGGTAATCATGGGGAACATGGGAGAATCGTTTCAACCAGCCGATGACCGTCTGACCATCGAAGCAAAACAGATCGTGGGACTTTGGCCCTCGGGCAAGCCGGCCATGTATGCCAACCCGGAAGATTTCGAGAGCAACCTGCCCGTCCTCGTGTTTCCGGGATGCCGCGTGCTGGCTAAGGATTTTACCCAAGGCAAACAGAAAATGACTTGGGACACCTCGTCGGAATTCCAGTTGCAGCCAGTGCGACTCAAGGGCCGGGAGCGGCAAGCGGAAGAGGATGACGTACGACCTCCCTACCATTCGGTAGACTATGATGACACCGTACGAGCACCTACCGTATGGCTGAAATCACCCAAGACCATTCATCCTGAAAACGGCTTTGTCACGACCATCTCAGGCAGCCGCTACGTCTTTGGACCCGATGGCCTGTTTGTACTAAAAACCATTTCCAACGACCAAGTCATGCTTTCATTCCCGGGGGGCGAAGTTCGGATACCGATGAAGGAAGTCTCCAACGTTTCGTTCGGTCAAACAGAGTAGGCACAGGAATTATCATGGAAGCAGATCAACAAGGTTTGGATGTTATCGCCGTAGGTGCACACCCGGACGACGTTGAAATCGGCTGTGGAGGCACATTGGCCAGCCTGGTCCAGCGCGGGATGCGTGTGGGCATTGTTGATCTGACGGATGGAGAACCCACACCGGCCAGTCCAGGGCCCCACGTCCGTTTAGCCGAGGCCCAAGCAGCTGCTGACGTGTTGGGAGTCACTCGTGTTGTGCTCGATCTTCCCAATCGCCGACTGTTTGACAGCTTTGAAGCGAGACTCTTGCTGGCCCGCGAGTTCCGGAAATATCGGCCCCGGGTGGTCATCGGATTGTATGGCAAAACGCCCATGGCTTCGCCCGATCATTGGCAGGCATCCCAGATCACCGACGCGGCCGTTTTTTACAGCCGCCTGACCAAATGGGATGATCATTTTGAAGGGCTTCCAGTTCACACGATCGGTCGGCAGATTTATTACACACTCGGTTTCGAGTTACATGCCATGGGAGTGTCCCGTCATCAATTCGTGTACGACATCACCGACACGCTGGACGAAAAAATGGAATCTATCTTGTGTTATCGCACCCAATTTCCACCCGCCAAACAATCGGTACTGCAGCGGGTACGGGCATTGGCGGAAGCCAATGGGGCCAGCGCCGGTTTGGGTGCGGGAGAGGCTTTCACCTCAAGCCGTGCAATCGGCTCCAGCAACCTGATGCAAACGCTGTTTCCTAATGACGACCCGGATGCGAACCCAACGAACTGATCATGAAGCGACGTAGTGAACGAGTGACTTTCGAAAACAAAAGGGGCCAACGGCTAAGCGGCATCCTTGATTTTCCGGATGAAAATCCTGTCGCCTTTGGTCTGTTTTCACACTGTTTTACCTGCACCAAGGATCTCAAAGCGATTGTTCGGATCAGTCGTCGGCTGGCGGAACTCGGCATCGCCATCCTGCGATTCGATTTCACCGGCCTGGGAAACAGCCAGGGTGATTTTAGCGAAACCAACTTCGATACCAATTGTCAGGATGTGGTGGCCGCCCATGATTTCCTGGCCCAGCACCGCCAAGCTCCCCAATTGCTGATCGGTCACAGCCTGGGGGGCGCCGCCATGATCCAGATGGCTCAGCAGTTGGAATCGGCCCGCGCGCTGGTCACCATTGCATCCCCTTCGACCACACAACATCTGGCCGATTACCTGGCCTTGTCCAACCCGGTCATAGGGGAGCAAGGCCAGGGGGAAGTGACCATCGGAGGACAGTCCTATCTGCTGAAGAAACAGTTGATCGAAAACCTGCGTCAGCAGGATCTGCCGGCGGCACTCAAACAATTGACGCTGCCCCATCTGATGTTTCATCCGGATGCGGATGACACACTCCCCTACTGGCATGCCGAAAAAATGTTCGATTTGACGGGCGGACCCAAGTCGATGATCACTCTCGACAGGTCAGACCATTTGCTTGTCGACCACCCGGCCGATGCCCCATTCGTTGCCGACCTGACGCGGCTATGGTTTGCGAGATACCAAGTTTCAACAGCCTGATTTCAATGGCAATCAAATCGACACCGCGCGCGGCATCATATTGACAGAACATGGACTAAGGTTTTTTTCTCAACGGCCGACCATGCTGGCCGCGAGATCGGTTCGGTTCCGAGAATCCACGCCAATGTTGAGGGTCGCGACATGTGGTTTTGACTCAATCCGGTTGATTTCCCTGTACGGAACGGCGGTGCATGTGAAAGTTCTCCTGCTCCAGCTCAGCCAGCTCAATGAATTTTTTAGAATCCCTGATTTCCTTGAATTCAAAAATACCACCATTGACGATTCCACCGCGATAATTCGAGTTAAAACCATCCTGCAGGGCGTCGGACAAGAAACGGAACGCCAGTTCCCGGTTGCCATGGTAGGCGTACATCTTGGCCATCATGAACCTGGCCTGGTTGCGGTACCGCGGAAAATCGATAGCCCTTGTCAGCGGCGGAATGGCCCTTTGCATGACGACTTTCAACTGCTCGTTCCATCGATCGATTTTAGCCTCATCGGGATCCGTTCGGCGAAGTTCTCGATTAACCAGAGTATATAACGGAACCTGCTGGGCATTGTAGCTATAGCCTAAAAAAAACCAGGCATGGCTGTTGAACGGATCATCCTTGACAAGCGACTCGTAATGAATTGCTGACTGCACCCAATCTTTCTGGGTGTAGTTTTGTTCCGCTTGCCGACGATCAAAGGAAACTTCCTGAGCGGTTGATTCCGTTCCACTCGGCCCGATGTTCTGAACCAACAGTGTCAACAGATAGAAGGCCAAAACAAACCCTATCAGAACAGCACCATCTCTAAGCAGTCGTTGCAACTTCATAACATATAAAAGCCTATCCCGAAACGTTCCAAGTTGTGTTCGAGACGGGCGATCCAAGTCTGAGATTATTTTCCCGTACGCAGTTTGTTGAAATACTGCTGGACATGCTCACGTTGCGAACGTGGGAGTTTTTGATTTTCCAGAGGATCCGATTTCTTGTTCAACGAGGCTTCCACCAGTTCCCGCGCCTGCGAGGTCGTTTTTCCACTAATATTGTCGCCATCCGCGTTGCCCGTGACAACCGTTTCCCCTTTTTGCAGCTTCCCTTTGACACGGGACTTGTAGGACCCGGTATCTTCTTCCTGTCGATCACGCTGGCCGCCGCCACGCCCTTTGCCGGCGGCCCAATCCTGCCATTTCGGTTTTTGACCTTGTTTATCACCCCCCTGGCACTGGTTTTTCGCCGCATCGACTTCTTCCATCATCTCTTCCAGGTCTTGAAGCTGGTCCATCTCCTGCTGCATTTTTTCAATCTGCTCGCCCAGGTCTTCGAGAGATTGGGCCGCCTCCTGCATTTTGGCCTGAGCAGCCTGATTACTCTCCTTGCCCGGTTGGCCCTGCTGCTGGCCGTTCTTCTTTTGACCCTGACCCGGTTTCATGCACTCGGCACATTCCTTCAATTTCTGAGACATCTTCTGCATCTTTTTCATCTGCTGGTCCTGCTGTTTCAACTGGTCAAGTTTTTGTTGCAGTTGGGCAGCCTTTTGCATGTCCCCTTTTTGGGCAGCTTCATCGATCTTTTTCTGCAGATCCTGTTTCTTCTGTTCATTGGCTTCTGCCAACTTATCCAACTGATCTGCCATCGCTTGCAGGTCCTTGACCAGTTTCTGTTGCTCGATCTTGTTCATTTCACCGTTCTTGAGTTTTTCCACCAACTCTTTGATCGCTTTTTGAGCTTCATCAAATTGACCTTCGCTCAGTGCGTCGGTTAACTTCTTGGCGGGGCCCTGGCTGACTTCTTTCATTTTTTGCAATTGATCCTTGATGGATTGCGAATCACCGAGCTCTTCACGGCGTTCGTCCAACTGTTTCTTAATGTCATTCAATTTCACCAAAGCATCGCGTTTTTCGTCGTTCGGCTCACTGGAAAGATTGTCGATTTTTTTGGCCAGTGCTTCGATATCGAGCTTGCTGTCTTTCAGCCCTTTCGTTTCCATTTCTTCAAGCTTCTTCTTCAGCTTCTTCCTGGCTTCCTCAACCGCGACCTGAGATTTTTTTTCGGCATCTGCTCCCGATGATGCATTGGGGTTAGCAATCGCCGTCGCGTTGGGAATGAACATCAATCCCAAGAGCAGAATGATCGGAGCCAGGGGTAGCAGCACTTTCCAAGTAGGATTCCATCGAAATTGTTCACGGACATCCAGTGTTTCAGCCCTGCGCTGGGCATCCTGCACCAAGGCCTGACCCGCCTCCGATTCCAATTCCTGTTGCGTTAACGAAAGGGCACTCGACAAACGTTCTTTGAGTTTGAATCGTTGGTCGACCTCTACGGCAGTTGATAGATGGGATTGTTTTCCGAAAACGGTCCAAATGATTGCAAACAGGATTCCCCCCAGCAGACCACCCGCGACCCAGGCATAATTCCAAGTCTGAAGCGAGGTTGCCGAATCAAGAAAATCCAGGTGCCAAATCTTGGGAACGGCCAAAGCAGTCGCCGCTAACAGCAATCCGACAAATAAACTCCAATAGACAATCGCCACAAAGCGGCCGAAAATAATTCGACGGTGTGCGCGGTTCACTTGCTTTTTAATTTCGTTCATCAGAATCGCTAACTCTTTCCCCAACCCTGACGGTGATACCATCTCGGCCGGATTGGATGTCGACAAAGGTACCCAATACAAGGTTTTCGTCCTGGTCACCACATTATATGGGACAAAAATGGTATAATGCTATTGAGATTCAATAGTTGTCGTTAAAAACCGGCTATCTCAAGCTTATTGGACCCAATCGAAAGCTGACAAGTTCCAGTCACACTGCTGGAAAGCCCGATTAAGGGCGAATGATCAACAACATTTGTGGTTTCGATTACATTTTGGCAAAGTTCGTGAACTCAACTGATTCCAATACCGAATTTCATGCTGACCGGACAGCTTCCGGCGTAGCAGATCAGGCCAAGCCATCTTTGCCTTCCATGGAGGACTTGCCAGATGCCGACGTTTTGATTTTCGATGGTGAATGCAGTTTCTGCACAACCCAGGTAAAGAAAATTTCCCGCTGGAGCAACGGTCGCTTGGCATTCCTTTCCCTCCACGATCCACAGGTGGAAAAGCTTTATCCCGACCTGACGGAGGAAATGCTAATGAAGCAAATGTATCTGGTTTCGACCCACGGCCACCGATACGCGGGTGCCGGTGTGCTCAGATACTTATCGAGAAAGCTTCCACGACTTTGGGTATTCGCGCCGTTATTGCATATCCCATGGAGCCTGGGCTTTTGGCAATGGTGTTACTCACAGATTGCCAAACGTCGTTATCGCATCTCGTCACTGAAAGACGAGCACTGCGATAGCGGTAAGTGCGATGTGCACTTCAAATAGACCGCATAACCGGAGTTCGGGTGCCAAGGGTCTTGGGCAATGTTGGCCCGATCACAAATCAGAAACCCGGCAAATCAATCATCCTCCCGGCTGATCAACCACTTTAAAACTTGATGATTGAAATATCACCCGGCGTCAATTACTCTGGAAAATGGCAAGCCCCGCTGAGCGCGCCCCATTCCCCTGGCTGCCGTTAATCCAACTTTACTTACCTGGAAAAAAACGTGTTTGTCAAACGACACTTCGTCAAGACATTGATCTTCGCTACGGCGATCCTGGTAAGCGGCAGTTTTTCGACGACGGCTCAATCAGATATTGTCGAGTTATTTGTCTCGGGCGCGGGCGGTGACGGATTACTAGGTACCAACATCAATCCGCCCTCAACCAACCCCGGATCCGGCGGGATGGGACCGCTGGGGATCACACTCGATACGGAAACCAATCTCCTGATGATTCAAATATTGTGGGGTCTGGATAACGGTTTCGAGACACTATCGGGCGACGTCACCAATTTGCATTTACATGGACCTACGGAAAACAGGGCGCCTCACAATTTTGGCCAAGTCAACAGTAACATCATCATCAATCTTGGTAACTCGCTGGATTTCGATCCGTCACCCTCCAGTGGTGGATTACAAGACCGCTTCTTTGTTTCCAACGAAGAGAAAAATTGGGTCCTCAGCGGACGAACCTACATCAACGTTCACACGGAACTGAATCCGCTGGGTGAAATCAGAGGGTACTTGATGCAATCGGTTCCCGAACCTGCAACGGGTATCGTCTGGGTTTTGGTGGGCGGGTACGGATTAGCGCTGCGTCGCCGACGTTGAAGAAAATGACGTCTTGCCTGAACCAACAGTCTCACCGCTCGTTTTCCAACCCTTCCAATCCCACCCGGGCCATCGCAATCTTGCCGTTGGCCAGCCACTGCGCAACCCGATCAAGACGAGCTTTGCGCTTGGCGGATCGAGCCGATGACTCGGCTCTCAACTGGAACAGGCGAAACGGCAGACGAAGATCAGCGGCCTGGTAAGGGAACTCGGCATCCAAATGAGAACGGCGCCTCTGCTGGACGATTTCCAGGTCTCGAAATCCAAACTGCTCGCTCGGTTCGATCACGGTCCCTTCACCCCAGTCATTCCAGGTCGCGATTTGGACCAAACTCGCGCCGGTTTCCAACGCCCCGTCTAACGTCTCGCGAAACGTCTTCCCACCGCGGTCCTGCACTCTTCCCCAACTTCGCTGGACCCCTGCTTGTTCATAAATATCGTGGAACCTGGGAAAGGCGACGGGGATCGCCTGGTCAATCGATCGGGAACGACCAATGGATCGATTGAAATCCCGGTTCGGCTGCAGCCCCTTGTCTGGCAGTGGCCAATCGAATCCACTCGCACCGTCCTGCTCCTGCGGCTGTTGAGGAAAATGGGCAATCGACTGGCCCAGCTGGTCGAGACACCGATCCCACTGGGCTGGGCCAAGGCCTTGTTGGCCAAAAGACAACAATACCGGGCGGCCCTTGAGTCGCACATAGTTTTCCAGGGGAAACCAGTTGTCCAACAGCCACTTGATTTCCGATACGGCATGCGGCACTTGGTCTTCTGGGGCCAGTTTACCGGCCCTCGTCAACTTCTCGATCGTCTGATCTTCGTAACAAATCACCAGCTTGACGCCCAACCGAGACGCCGAGCGGACCAATTCCTCCACATTGCGATGGAGTAGACGGTAATCATGAAAATCCTGCAGCCCGTACCAGTCAATGATCACACCGTCGATCCCGGCCAGCTTCATCAATAACAGGTGGTATTCGAGCACGTCGGGATCGGCTGAATCATACGGACCTATCAAGGGGTAAAGATGAGAGGCAATCTCGCGCTTTCCCGCAATGCTCTGCTCCGGGTCATACTTGTCCATGGTCCAGTGCCAACCCCAAGGTGTTTGGGGCGACTTCGCCTGGTACCACGGCTGGTAGTGGACCAGGATCAAACGGTCCATACCGGGCTCGTCTGCCTGGACGCGTACCGCACAGCTGAGCGCGGTCAATACCATGCTGATCCGTATGAAAGCGAATAGCTGCATCGGGAGCCGCCTTTAATAAAGAAACGCAGGTCTAGGGAGTAAAGAAAAAATGTCAAAACAGAGGGTTGCCCGTTATTCACTCGGGTCTTTTAGACAACGTATTCCTTGCCGCTAAGTGTCAATGTGTGCGCCTCATATTGAGGGGCGTTCGCGTACGCTATCAAACTGTCGCCGTTGGTAAATCGTACTCGAAGCGTTCCGTCGCCATCACACTCCGCTTGCCTGACCGATGAACCGAGCAACCGGAGCTTATTTGACTCACTAAGTGGGAACTCGCAAACTGGCGATTCTGTGACCCCAACGTCAAATCGAAACGGGCACCCAACGCTGAGCTTGTCTCCGTTTTCAAATGATATGTGGAAAACATGTTTACCAAACGATATCAGTTCAACGACGGAACCGACCAGCTGCGTAACGATATGCGGATTTGGGGGAGGATGCATGATTTCAGTTATTAAATGACCCAAGGCAGTTATCAGGAAACGGGATATGGGTATCAGGATGCGGGCCGGGCTTCATGGCTCTCCAGCGGGAGGACCAGCCACTAGCTGTCTAACCGCTTCTCCAATATCCTCGGCTCGCATCAGTGATTCACCAACCAGCATGGCGTCGACACCCGCTTGCGCCAGATGTTGTGCATCGGAATAAGTAGAAATCCCACTTTCGCCTACGATCAGACGGTCCGGAGGCAGGGCCTGCTTGACTCTTATCGTATGTTCTAAATCGACGTCAAACGTATTGAGATCCCGGTTATTGACTCCGATCAAACGGGCCCCGCAATCAACAACGCGTTGAATGTTAGCCGGATCATACAGTTCGACCAACGGTGTCATCCCGGCTGCTTCGGTCAAATCATGCAGCTGCTGTAGTGCGCTGCCAGGCAAACACTCTGCGATCAACAAGACCGCATCAGCTCCAGCGGCTCTTGCCTCGTAAACCTGAATGGGATCGAGAATGAAATCTTTTCGCAACAAGGGAATTTCCGTACACTCCCGAATGCACTTCAGGTAATCGAGCTGGCCTTGAAAAAACGTTTGGTCGGTCAACACGCTGATGCAGGTCGCACCGAATGCCTGGTAACATGTCGCCGTGGCGAGCGGATCAAAATCTTTCCGGATCAAGCCTTTCGAAGGGCTAGCTCGTTTGACTTCGGCAATCAAGCTGATGTTTGAATCACGACGAATCGCATCAGCAAAGTCACGGACCGGGGGACCATGCTGCGCCAGCTCGACCATCTGCTCCAGTGCTGTCGCCTGATAGAGGGCTGCAATTTCAACACGCTTGTGCGCTACGATCTTGTCGAGAATGGATGCCACGATCAAATGTCATTCCAGAGTTTGAGATTGAACCATCTCCGTAAAGATGTCTGCCACCGTATCCTGACGGATTTTGGACATTTTTTCCAGATCCACTCTCAAACAAACCCGCAAGGCAGTTTCCATTGGTAAAACGGGGCGCGACATTCCATTGTTCTGCCCTCCGTTTCCGTTTCTGTCGGTCATGGAACATTTCCCGCAACGGTCTAGAATGGGCGATCAACTCTTTGAACTGCAAAATTCAAGCAAGCATTGAAACGCCATCCTCATGTCAAAGACACTCACCCTGGTGCTGGGTACACACAACCGAAAGAAACGCCTGGAACTCGCCCAGTTGCTGGCACCGTATCCGGTTGAACTGAAGACATTGGAAGATTTTACTGACTCGATCGATGTCGAAGAAACAGGAGACACGTTTGCTGAAAACGCAATCCTCAAGGCCAGCGAGCAGGCGATTCAATTGAAACGATGGGTCCTGGGAGAAGATTCCGGTCTGAGCGTAGCGGCCCTCGACGGCGCGCCGGGTGTTTACTCCGCTCGTTTCTCAGGGGCCAACGCGACGGACACGTCCAACAACGAGTTGCTGATAGAAAAACTTCATGGCAAACCGGTTGTTGAACGAAACGCCTGGTACACCTGTAATATGGCACTTTCTGATCCCAATGGATCGGTCGCTATTCAGACCGAGGCGTATTGTCATGGACGGATCCTTTCAGAGCCAAGAGGTACCGCTGGTTTTGGTTACGATCCATTATTCGAGATTCCCGAATACCACCAGACGTTTGCAGAAATGGGCAACACCGTTAAATCGATCTTGAGCCATCGCGCACGAGCCCACCGTTTGTTTATGCGAAAATTGATACACTTGCTTCCGAATTTCATCGGCTAACCATCCGAACATTGGACATCTACCACAGCCGACAGCTCTGCCTACGAGTTTTTCCAATTCGCTGGCGGGGCCGGAAACGGAAACGGTCCACATTTTCGATTCGACGGCCGTTAAACAGACGTTACAATTATCAGGGTCGTCTTTCGTGGCGAAACCTGCGGACGAAAACCAACGACGGGGCTTGTTTGATTTAACGTCGGAAGCGACATCCCTTCAAGCTCGTCGGTGACCGGAACAACCGGGCGAACAGAATGACAGGCAACTAATTGAAACAGGATCTACTCCATGCCATTGCACGAAGACCATGTACGAGAACAACTCAAAAAAGTGATTGATCCGGAATTGTTCGTCAACATCGTTGACCTGGGATTGATTTACGTCGTCGATGTCGTAACGCGCGACGACGGCACTGAGGACCAACCGAAGTACGACATCAAGATCGAAATGACGATGACCAGCCCGATGTGCCCGGCGGGACCCCAGCTGGTGGCCGGCTGTAAATCGGCGTCAATGGAAATCGAAAGCGTCGAGGACGTCGAAGTCAAAGTGGTCATGGACCCGCCCTGGACCCAGGACATGATGACCGACGACGCCAGAGATCAATTGGGAATTTTTTGAAACGTCAAGCTAACTCATTCACCCAGCCAGATTGACATATGAACGAAAATCCATATGAAGCACCTGGACCATCCGAATTGGTGGAGGCAGATTATTCATGCCCGCAATGTGGAGAAATATGTGAGGTGGGTTTCATCCAGGCATTGGGCAACATCACGTGGTTTCCGAAAATGGCGTCTTTCAAATTGAGTCGTCCCGAAAAGCTGTCATCCAAAACGTTACCGCTGGAAACCCGCCTGAAAGCAATTCGTTGTCGACATTGCGAGAAGATCATGATCAATATTAATTCGGCCGATGAAACTCCGGGCTAAGCTTTCAAAGCCACCCGAGAATTCCTGATCAAACAATGTCCAACCACAAAAAAAGCCAGGCCTCTCGGCCTGGCTCTTGTTTTGACTGATTCGGATACCGGACTATTTGGCTTCCGAGTATTCGCCCGAACTGGTGTATTTCGGCTTTTCTGAATCTTTCATCTGCTTGGCTCGCTCGTCCGCACGAAGTCCAGAAATCCTGACGACCTGCTGTGCCATCATTAATTGTTGGGGGCTGAAATATCGTTCAAAATAGCCAC
>JABACA010000380.1 GCA_014237975.1 Mariniblastus sp.
CTGATCCCGATCGTTTTATTTGGTGGCGTCGCTTCGTACGTAGAATTCACCGAACGGCTAAAGCCGACTCCCATCGATTTTGAAACCCAACCGGACGACAGCCACTGGGCCGTTCGGCTGTACACGACCGCCGATCTGGAGGGCGACATCGATTTTGATGAACCCTCGTTAACCGTTCGATTCAGGGGAAAACGGGTCCTGGCGGATTTTAAGTCGGTTCCGGCAGGCAAGGTCATCCAGATTGATCCGCTGGAGGGCGTTCAGTCGGGCCAAAACAGCCTGTTCGTGCAGGTAAATTTTTCCTCGAACAAGGAGTCCGATGGAACCGCAACGACGCAACCGGCCGCCATTCGCGTTCAGGTCTTCCGGGGCGATCAGCTACTGAGCGAACGGACGTTTTGGAAGCCAGACGGCCGGCGGTCGATCAGTGGAGAAATCAAGTTTACAGCTCCAACTTCTTCTACGGTCAACGAGGGACATCGTGATGGAGACCCACATTGATTACCGAGAACCACGACTCAGAAATCGCGATTGAAATCAGTCATTTGACCGTCAGCTACGGCCCGGTCCCGGCCCTTCTGGATGTGTCCGTCAAGATTCCCAAAGGAAAACTCGTGGGGATCAT
>JABACA010000381.1 GCA_014237975.1 Mariniblastus sp.
GAGGCCTGGGTCTGTTTTTTGAGCTCATCTAGCTGCCCATCATTCATGGAACCTTGCACATTTGCCCACTCACCTTGCGAGTTTTGATAATCTAGCGTAAAATTGCCCGTATCATTTGATTCTGCATGAAAGACAGCATCTGTTAATTCGTATCCATCTTCTTGCAGTTCTTGATTTAATTTTTCAAAAGTCTCATCTTTGATCAACTCTTCTTTAAATTGCTGTTCTGCCTGCTGGGATTGTTCAACATCGTCTTTGAATTTTTCCCGTAAAGCCTCACTATCTTGTGGAAGTTGGTTGTTTTGCAGCTTTGATGACATCTCTTTTGATAGTGGATCTCGTCCTTGCGAGTCTTGACCTCCCTGCTGTTGGTTTTGTCCTTGTTGCTGTCCCTGCTGTTGTTGTTGCTGCTGCTGTTGCTGTTGCTGCTGCTGTTGCTGTTGTTGCGATTGTTGTTGTTGCGAGGAGCTTTGACTAGGATCATTTTGATTGTTTTTCTGTGAATCATCTGCAACTATATGGACGGTAAAATCGTGTACTAGTTCATACTGCTCCACATCAGAATATGTCACGTGCAATGTGGTTTGCAGCGTTGTTTCGGTTTGATATGAGCCAAACTGTA
>JABACA010000382.1:0-319 GCA_014237975.1 Mariniblastus sp.
GTGACCTTGAACGAGAGTGAGTAGAACTCTTTGGCGCCGACCAAATAGGCCACCGGCGCTCCGCCAGCCCTCTGCTTCACGGTCTCTCGAAATGTCGCCCGCACGTCCTCCGCCACCGGCTCGTTGTAGCGAGCATACAGCTGGATTCGCGGACACTCGCAGGCGTGACCCAAAAGCACTTCGGCATCGAGTCGAGGCGAATCCGACCCATGAGTCTCCAAATACTCAGCCGTCCATTGCAACAACCGCGATACGGTCCACTCGTCGGTTTGCGTCATTTGCCGATCCGTCGGGAATGCGAGATTGGGTAGCCCCATCG
>JABACA010000382.1:329-619 GCA_014237975.1 Mariniblastus sp.
CGCTTCCATGGAACTCTTCAGCTCGTCGCGGTCGTGATCAATCAGACCGTCGGTTATCGGCTGGAGGTTCCCCGCGATGATTTGATCGAGTTTGTAAAGCGTCAGGTTGATGCGGTGATCGGTTACTCGGTTTTCGGGAAAGTTGTACGTGCGGATTCGTTGGCTGCGGTCGCCAGATCCAACGAGCGTCTTGCGATGGTCGGCCCGTTTCTTGGCCTCCTCCTCGCGTTTGCGTTCGTAGAGCCGAGTCTTGAGAAGCCGCATGGCGGTCGCCAGGTTCTTATGTTGAC
>JABACA010000383.1:0-500 GCA_014237975.1 Mariniblastus sp.
CATAGACCCAAAAGGGGTAAAAAAATTTATTAAACACATTCCTTTGTTTCTGAAAATTAAACAGTACGAAAACAGTATCAAAAGAAATCATTACGCAAAGGTTTACGGACAAAACATAATTCAAAAACATCACTGTGGCTTAAGCTGAGGTGAGCTACATATGTATAAATTAGAACGAGACTCCAAATTAGTAAGCACCATTTAATTAGTCAGAGAGAAAATTAGATAATGGGCTATATGATCGTTTTGGGTAACAAACCCTCATCAGTAGCCCTACATCAAAACCATGCAATAGTATTTATCGAAATGCTTTAATAAAATGCCAAATATTTGTTCTAAATCTCAATATGCCAAAAACCAAATGGGAAGGTGCTGAAGATCCCACAATTAAGAATTTCTTTAAAATTGAAAGCAGAAAATTTTGAATATGCTCTTTAAAGTGCAGATCGACCGAGGCCAACCGCAGTATTTCATATCAACCGAAGTAGATAGAAATACTC
>JABACA010000383.1:507-613 GCA_014237975.1 Mariniblastus sp.
TAACCCTACATCAAAATCATGCAAAAGTATTATCGAAATGATTTAATAGAATGCCAAATATTTGTTCGAAATCTCAATATGCCAAAAACCAAATGGGAAGGTGCTG
>JABACA010000384.1 GCA_014237975.1 Mariniblastus sp.
GAGAAGACTGGCGGCAACACCCCGTACCCCGGCTGGGAGGAACTGCGGAAGGAAGAGCTTGAGGTCAAGCCGACAGTCCTTCTGCTGATCAAGAACAGCGATGGCAAGCTCATTCGACGATTGGACGGCCCAGTTAAGGGCGGTTTCCATCGTGTTGCGTGGGATCTTCGCTATCCGGCGCCTGACGCCCTCCTGCCGCTGCTCGTTCGTCAACAACGGCCAGTCGCCCATCGATCCGCAATAGACCACCCCACGCATCCCGACCTCAACCAGGCGCTTGGCCGTCGCTACAAGCGCATCGTAATTTGGATCGCCACTGGCATCGCAGGGAGTCATCAAGGCGGGAATACACCCGCGAAAAATGTTCGCATTCATCTCCTCGTAATCATCCGCACCCAACCCCTCTTTGGTCAACCCCCATAAGTAAATTATGCCAATAGATTCTCGACCACCTGGCCGTGGACGTCGGTTAACCGGAAATCGCGGCCCTGATGGCGAAAGGTGAACTTTTCGTGGTTCATGCCGAGGCAGTGGAGGATGGTCGCGTTGAGGTCGTGCACGTGCACTTTGTCTTCCTCGGCAAAGTAGCCGAACTCATCCGTCGCACCGT
>JABACA010000385.1:0-238 GCA_014237975.1 Mariniblastus sp.
ACTGTCATATACTGAATCTCTAACCAATTGATTTCATTGATAGTATAGGGCCTATAAGTGCCTTCGGGAGGCAGGGGCCGGAGGTTCGAATCCTCTCACCCCGACCAACAAATCAATAAGTTATGGAAACATTTAAATAATTGAATTTTATAGGGTAGCAGTAGGGGTAACAGTAATTACGATTCTTCCTAATATTTTGCCTGGCCGCCAATTGAACATAGGCATTATTTACATTTTT
>JABACA010000385.1:248-606 GCA_014237975.1 Mariniblastus sp.
TTTCCTGCACTATAGGAGAGTGATGAGTGGGCCATGTCCGCTTTAAGCCATAGCGGACATTCGCTGCACCCTATCCGAGAGTCCGCTAGTTGCCCATTCCGGATCTTGACGTCTACAAATAAATCTCACCCATTCAGGTGAAGAACTGAATTTTCCTCGTTTTACAGATCGCAAATACAAAGGCCGTAGCGAATTTGCCGTAATTTAGAGGTACAGCGGCTTTTACAATACAGTCGTTTTCTGAACAAATATTTTCCACTTCTACCCTGGGCAAATAATGCATTTCCATAACCTCCAGGATTTCCCCAGAATTGTAATTTTTTAATTCAGTAGGAATATGCAAAAAAGCATGACCTTC
>JABACA010000386.1 GCA_014237975.1 Mariniblastus sp.
GCGAGAAACAAGAACGCCGTACCGGACAAGACCAATACAAAAATCAGTATTCCGCAAAGAAATGTTGAATCGCCAGGTAACCGCGCCTCGATCGGTGAATCGTAGGGATTCTCTGTATCACTGTTAATATTCAAGTGGTGTCTCTGTACGGTGTATTGCTTGGCTGCTGAATCGAGATGCGCAACGCGGTCCGGGCGGGGTCAGCCGTCAATCGGAAGACGTTGTTTTCGGCATCGAATGGTGCCAGTTCATCACGCTTTTGGCCAGTTCCTTTGTGATCCGCGGGTTCGCCTTTGCGACATTCTTCGTTTCAGTCGGGTCGGTCGTGAGATCGTAGAGTTCTGGCCTTGCACCGTCGTAGTCACAGAGTAGTTTCCATTTTCCCTGCCGCACTGCCAGGTCCGGCAGGTTCTGGAACCCATAGAAATTTTTTCGGTCAGGGGGTCGGCTGAAAAAGAGGGGCGCTTGCCGCGACACTTCGGAATTTCCCAGCAAAGTATCGAGGACATCTTCGCCGTCACCGGGAGAGTGGTTTGTCTGGTCGACACCTGTCAGTTTCAGGATCGAGGGTGCCAGGTCGATGGCCGAGAATACGGACTCGTCGT
>JABACA010000387.1 GCA_014237975.1 Mariniblastus sp.
GCGAGAAACAAGAACGCCGTACCGGACAAGACCAATACAAAAATCAGTATTCCGCGGAGAAATGTTGAGGCGCCAGGCAACCGCGCGTCCATCGGTGAATCATAGGGATTCTCTATGTCACTGTTAATATTCAAGTGTTGTCTCTGTATAATGGATTGCCTAGTTCCTGAATTGAGATGCGCAACGCGGTCCGGGCGGGGTCAACCGTCAATCGGAAGACGTTGTTTTTGGCATCGATTGGTACCACTTCATCACGGTTTTGGCCAGTTCCTTTGTGATCCGCGGGTTCGCCTTTGCGACATTCTTCGATTCAGCCGGGTCGGTCGTGAGATCATAAAGTTCCGGTCTCGTTCCGTCGAAGTCACAGAGTAGTTTCCATTTTCCCTGCCGCACTGCCAGGTCCGGCAGGTCCTGGAACCCATAGAAGTTTTTTCGGTCAGGGGGGCGGCTGAAAAAGAGGGGCGCTTGCCGTGACGCTTCTGAATTTCCCAGCAAGGTATCGAGAACATCTTCGCCGTCACCGGGGGAGTGGTTTGCCTGGTCGAGACCGGTCAGTTTCAGGATCGAGGGTGCCAGGTCGATGGCCGAGAATACGGACTCGTCGT
>JABACA010000388.1 GCA_014237975.1 Mariniblastus sp.
TCAGGATTCTCCAATCATCATGTTGTTCCAATTTGGCAAGCAGGGGCCCAACGATGCACTGGTCAATTTCCTGTAATGCAGCCACTTTATTTTCGACATTGCCTTCGTGGGATGCTTCGTCGGGGGCTTCGATATGAACACAGACAAGATCGAACTCTTCCAAAGCCTGCTGGGCGTATTGCCCCTTGGCCCGGTAGTCGGTGTCGATGTATCCGGTCGCACCCGGAACCTCGATTCGCTGCCAGCCAATCAGTGCAGCCAGACCCCGTAACAGGTCGACCGCTGTAATCATGGCTCCCTGTAAACCGTATAGCGAGGCAAAGGACTCGAGTTTTGGACGTTGCCCCAGTCCCCACAGCCAGAGATTGGTGGCCGGTAGTTTTTCCGCTTGAATGCGTTGTTGATTCACAGGGTGATTTGCAAACCAGTTGACGCTTTGACTCATCAGTTCCGAAAGAGCCGCGCTGCCGGGACCCCTGGGAAAATGATCTGCAACCCGCTTGTCGGTCAGGTCATGCGGCGGCGTGGAGCGAGTCTCGTTTGAAAACGGAGCATCCGCGCCCCGATGCAGGAGAAGATTTCGATAGC
>JABACA010000389.1 GCA_014237975.1 Mariniblastus sp.
GTTCGGGAACCACTTGTCCAATGCTCAGGTTCTGCAATTCATACAGTTCCCCGGCGGCCAGGTCTGCGTAAGTTTTTCGGCCGCGATAAACAACGTCGGTATGATGATCGATGATTTCCTGGAGAAAGGCTTCGCGTTGGGTTTTCTCCTGTTCGGTTCGCGGTCTGTTGATATAGTCCATTTGGTGACTGGGTAATCGAGCGGACAATGACGGGTTGGCGGCCAGCGCGTGGCGAAATGGCAAGATCTGGTCGACGTAATTGGAATACCCCAGCAGCAGATGGGCTTTGGTTTCCGGTGTCGGGGCATTGTCAATCATCTTCAGGATGTACGATTCTGTTTCAGGACTGGGAACATCTTTCAGGAATTGGTCGGCCATTTTCTTGAGCTGAAGTCGATCCGAAAAGTTGTCGAGCAGGTGGTTCATCGCGACAACTTTTTGTTCGCCATTGCTCCGGGCAACGGCTGACAGCATGGCGTCCACGGCCGCTTGTGTCTGCGGGTACCGGTTGGAAAGTTCCATCATGTCAGCCACGAACGGGGGAATCGGATTGCCTTCCTGGAGCAAACGGACCTGTTCCTCAT
>JABACA010000038.1 GCA_014237975.1 Mariniblastus sp.
GCGCGTCCCACAGTTTGATCGTCCTGTCATCACTATCAGATGCAATCGACTGGCCATCGGGGCTGAAGGCGACGCTATTGACCTTCAGTTGATGCCCCGTTAGCGCGTTGAGTTCTTTTCCGCTCAGGGCGTCCCACAGTTTGATCGTGTTGTTGGCAAGGCCTCTTCTGCCGAGTTGGCCAGATGCAATCGTCTGGCCATTGGGGCTAAAGGCGACGCTGCTGACAGGATGTGTATGCCCCGTTAGCGTGTTGAGTTCCTCTCCCGACTGCGCGTCCCACAGTTTGATGGTGTTGTCCGTGCTGCCAGATACAATCCATTTGCCATCGGGGCTGAAGGCGACGCTTAGGACGTGATCTTTATGTCCATTTCCGGCACGTAGCGTCTTGAGTTCTTTTCCCGTCTGCACGTCCCACAGTTTGATCGTGTTGTCCGAGCTGCCCGATGCAATCCGCTTGCCGTCGGGGCTAAAGGCGACGCTGTAGACAGAGACTGTATGCCCCTTGAGGGATTGGATGCCGGTTTTTATAGACTTGGCTTCCTTTTCTACCATGTCGGCCTGTTTTTTCGCGCTGTCCGGCTCGCCCATGCCGAATTCAGCTTGTCGTTTTAGTTCTAGGGCAGCGGCATTCTGCGGGTCGTTTCGCAGGATTTCCAGGGCGAGGGCCTTGGCGGCCGGGTAATCGCTACGGGCCAACGCGCTTTGGATGCTGGCCTGGCGGAGAGCCTCTTTCTCAGCTTTCATTAACAAAGCTCGGTCTCTAATCTGCGGGTCCACTTTCCCGGAGGCTCCTTCCAAGCCTAGCACCGCATCATAGTTCCCCTTGTCCAGCGCCATCATCTGTGCTTCAACGTTTTCGGGGTAGAGGCCCAGTACATAAGCATAGTTCCCGTTCTGAAGAGCCGTTGCAATTTTGGCTTCTTGCTCTGCAATTTTGGCTTCTTGCTCTGTTGGAATGTACAACCCGATCATACCCACGATCACAACCGCCACCACAACAGCGGCACCAATACCAAGCTTGGTTAACAACGCCTTCTGACGCTGGGCCGCCTGCTTGGATTCCTGTTGGGCCACCCGTTGTTGCTGGCAAGCAGCGCGCGCACTTTCGAATGCGGGATCGCGTAACCCGGATGCCGAAAGGGCTTGTTGATACGTCTTGATTACGGCTAGCGCTTTTTTGAATCCTCCCGTTCCACTGGCCCGTTTCATCGATTGCATGGCTTGGTAACGATGGTCTCGCAGCGTTTGGCATTTATACAGTAGTTCACTGGACTGTTGGGTCGCCAAATCGTCACTGATTCGGTCCAGCGCCGCGACGGCCTCGTCAAACTGGCAGGCCTGGCGAAACTGCTCCGCTTGTTGTATTGACTCGGTGATTAAGGCCGTTTTCCTGCGGTCTCGATCGACGAGTTGGTCTCGCAATTTTTTCATGTCTGCCGCATCCCCTTTTAGGGCCAGACACTGTTCTACCGTTGGCAGCAGTCCGTCGAGTTGTTTGTACTGGACGGCCAGGTTGATCGAATCACGCAGTTTGTTTACCTGGTGGAGATTCTCTCCGGCCGTTTCCCTTAAACTCTCGATTTCCGCATCGACCAACGATGCATCAATCCGTTGCAATTGAAGCACACAGCCATCATAATCTTGTGACGCCAGCCGTTTTTTAGCCTCGGCCAATGCCTCGTCCCGTGTCGTGACCAGTTGGCTGTCCCGCGCAGTAAGTTGTTGGGCCAGCTTTTCGAGCTTTTCCCGGCCGGGTTGCAAAGCCTGTAACTGTTTAACCTCGGCCAGCAGACCGTTGAGTTGCCGTTTCTTGACCCGGGTACGAATCCGCTGATCAAGCCGTTCGATCTCGGCCACGATTGACTGCAGTTTTCGCTTTAACTGGGTGACGGTCTGGTCGTGTTTGGGCAAGCTTGTGCCGGAGACCGTCTCGGGAACTTGCTCCAAGGTGCGCAGGCCGGCCGCGTAGTCATGCGCCTGTTGATGCTTGATCGCTTCGTTCATCAATTCGGCCAAGCGGTTTAGTTCCTGTTCCCGATATTTTTCAATCTCGACCAGGAAACCCTCGGCCCAACCCTTGAGATGCATCAGCCGCAGGTCCGGCTCGTCGCGCAAGGCGACGGCCACCGATTGGGCCCGGTCAAAATCGAACGCCTTGAGCAAGCTCTCCGCCTCGGCCTGCTCCGATCCCATCTGCGTGCGGCGCTGGTCCAGCAGTTCGCGTTGCTTCGCACCACAATTGTCGCAGACCTCTTCCCACATCGGGATTTCGGAGCTGCACGAGAGACACGGTACCTCCAACGACTCGCCACATTCAGGATTTCGGCAGAATTTTCGACTGGTCGGGTTCTTGGTACCACATTGGGGACAGTCGCCCTCTTCGAGTTCCACTTCGGTCGTACCAGAGCGACTGGCCAGCAAGGCGTCCTTGAATTCGCGCGCATCCTGGTACCGGTCATCCTTCTCGTCCTCGAGTGCCTTGCCCAGGACATCCTGTAATGACTGGGGTACGTCGTTGAACTTGATGATCTTGGGGCTCTTGCCGGTGACCATCTGGTACAAGGTGGCCGCCAGGCTCCACAAGTCACTCCGCGCATCGACCAGCGCCGCATCCTTGCGTTGCTCGGGCGGCATAAAATCGAGTGTCCCCAGTACGGCTCCGGCCATCGTCATCCCCGTGTCGGCCGTCTCGGCCTTGGCCAATCCAAAGTCGGTCAGCTTGGGAATGTTGTTCTTGGTCAATAAAATATTGGCTGGTTTGATATCGCGGTGGATGATGTTGGCGTCATGGGCAGCCGCCAGTCCATCACACAACTGGACGACCAGGTCGATCGATTCATCCAGGGCAATAGCGCCTTGCTGACAACGTTCCAGCAAGTTTTCGCCGGGAACGTATTCCATGATCAGGAACGGACCATCGGTGGCACGTCCATAATCGTAGACCTGCACGATGTTCGTGTGATTGAGGGCGGCAACCGATTTAGCCTCGGTTAAAAACCGGTTGACGGCCGTTCTTGATCGGGCCGCTTTGCCCAGGATCCGCTTGATCGCCACCTTCCGTTCCAGGCGCGTATCGGTGGCCAGCAGCACCTCGCCCATGCCCCCCTTGCCCAGCACGCCATCGGTCGTGTAGCGGGATTCCAGGTCGACGATCTCCATTTGGTCATCGTACAGATCGTCATCGAGCCCAGCCGCATCACCGCCGAACGTCATTTCGTCACCGAGGCTACTGGGGCCGGCGTTGGCTCCACCGGCATACGTTTTTTCGTCACCAAGGCTATTGGCGTCAGCCTCGTCGGAAATTTCGCCGTCAAACGTATTTTGATCGCCCAGGCTCTTGTCGTCGTTGGTCATGGATATTGGACCTGATGGGAAGTGCAAAACGAGAATTTAAAAACGAGAAGTTCAAACATTCACTATAGCAGATCGGCAGGGGCGAAATCGTGAGTTCTTGCAGGATCCAGACGTGTTCGAGCCTGGCCGGTTGTTCACTGTTTCAAACGGCGCGCAACGTTTTCACGTACCACACGGGAAACGAGCGAGTTTCTAAAACGTTTGTGTGAACTACCGCCGTCTCATTCGGCTACCGTCACGCCTTTCCAGAAGGCGACGAAACCTTTTATCTTAACCGCCTCTGGCTTGGGATCTGCATAGTACCAGGCCGCCGCTTCGTTTTTCTCGCCATCGACAACAATATCGTAATAATTCGCGGTTCCTTTCCACCCACAAACCGTGGTCTGCGGGTTCTCCAACAAGTATTCCCGGTTGAGTGAATCAGCGGGGAAATAGTCGTTGCCATCCATCGTTACCGTTTGATCACTCTCGGCGATGATGGCCTGATTCCAGGTAGCTCTTAGCATCGTTTGCTCCATGTTCGTTAATCGGCCGGTTTCAGTCTGAGTCCTTTGGGAACCACCCAGCGTTCAACCAGCTCAAACAGTAATTGAACCAGGACCGCCATGAGGGCGGCCGGTATGGCGCCTTGCAGGATCAAATCCATGCTGTCCAGGCGTATACCCGTCATGATGGGTTGCCCATAACCGCCGGCCCCGATCAATCCGCCCAAGGCGGCAAAACCAACGTTCATCACGGCGGCCGTTTTAATTCCGGCCAGGATACTCCGCATGGCCAGCGGCATTTCGATGTGAAACAGAGTATAGCGACGGGACAGGCCGAGGGCCTGGGCGGACTCTTTGTATTGGTTTTCGATGCCCTGGAAGCCTGCGTAGGTATTGCGGACGATGGGCAACAAGCTGTAAAGGAACAGCGCGATGACGGCTGACAACGAACCCTCGCCGATCGACCGGGCGCCCACGATCGCAACCAGCGGCATGACAAGCACCAACAGGGCGAGGGCTGGAATCGTCTGGAAAATCCCCACAACGCCCAGTAATAACTGGCCCGTAATTCGCCAGCGATAGGCGATGATCCCGAAAGGTATCCCTAACAGAATGGCCGGGATCAACGAGCGGCGAACGAGATCCAGGTGTTCAACCGTGCGCTTGAGGATCGACATGATGACCGATTCCGGCTGGTTAATCTTGACATCCAAGCCGAGTTGTTCGGCAAGAAATTCACCGGCCACCCGGGTTTCGGTTTCACGATCAATCCCCTCCACCTTGAGGTTCATCTCGATCATCTGTTGGTCACTGATTTTACCGACCAGCATTTGGATCGCCTGGACTGCCTTGGGATACCGTTTGGTAAGATCTTGGCGGTATAAAATAACGGCGTCATAGCGTGGAAAAAACTTCCGGTCGTCTTCGAGAACGGCCAGGTCCATCGATTTAATTTTGGCGTCGGTAGAATAAACATCGATCGCATCCAGCGAGCCGGAGGCAAGCTGCCGATAGGCAATGTCATGGTCCAGGCCTTGCACATTTTGAAAGTCAAAACCGTAATGCTTCTCGAGCGATTTCCAGCCGTCGTCACGATCGATGAATTCATTACTGAACCCGAATTTCAAATCCGGATAACGGGCCAAGTCGGAGATCTTGCTGATGCCCAACTGTTGCGCCCGTGATTTCAGCATGCCGATGGCATACTTGTTGTTGAACCCCAGTGGCTTTGTCATGACGATGCCCCGTTCGGCCAGGGCGGCCGTCAGTTGGGCGTTCGTTTTGATATGCTGGTCGGCAAACGTTTCTTCGATCATGGTCCCGGTGTATTCCGGGTAAGTGTCAATGTCCCCTTTGACCAGCGCGTTAAAAACCAGCCTCGTGCCGCCCAGCTCCCTGTAATGCGTCGCATTGACGCCGGCCGACCGAATCGCGTCCTTGATCAACTCACCCACGATGACATTTTCGGTGAATTTCTTGGAGCCGACTCGGACGCCCGGTTTCTCGTGCGAAAAAGGCACGATTGCAAACACGACCAGGATCAGGAGAAACAGCCAGAATCGATTCATGGGCGGCGCTCTCCGCCCGGTTCAAAGTGGCTTGTCTGCGCCTCAATAAACTCGGTTACAAACGGGTCGGCGGGAGTGTTGACCAGCGTATCGATCGCGCCTTGTTGGATGATCTGTCCATCGCGCATCAGGATGATCTGGTTACCAAAATAGGCCGCTTCATTCAGGTCGTGTGTAACCATCACCACCGTTTTGTTCAAAGTCCGAAAGATGTGTCGCAGCTCAACCTGCAACTGGCTGCGAATCATTGGGTCCAGCGCGCCTAGCGGTTCATCCATCAGCAGTATTTCCGGATTGAGCATCAGGGCTCGCATCAAGCTGACCCGCTGACGTTGGCCGCCCGAAAGCTGGACCGGGTATCGATCAAGGCTGTCGGTCGGCAATTGTGTCAATTCGCCCAGCTGTTTGACCCGATCAACAACCTTCTGCTTGGGCCATTTCCGGTAGACGGCGGGCAGCGAGGCATTTTGGCGAGCCGTAAGGTGTGGAAACAGTCCGCCGCTCTGTATCACATAGCCAAAATCGGAACGGACCGATTGAATATCGACTTCTGACAACAACCGGTCGTTGTAATAGACCTGGCCCGCATCGGGACGGATCAACCCGATGATCATCCGCAGCAACGTCGATTTACCACAGCCGCTCGGTCCGACCAGGGTGTAGGTCTGGCCCTGTTGGAGCAACAGATCGATTCCGTCTACGACCGTTCGGCCCTCGTATTGCTTGCTGACACCGGTGAGTTTTAGCATGGTCGTTGCTGCCTAACACCTTTCGTTGACGAGGTGTAAAACGGCGAATTGGCGCTCTGGATCAGTCCAATGTTTATGCAGGCTGAATTCGGCGGCAGCGGCCATTTGGGAAAAACCTTCAATGGTATACTTGTGTGAATGCTCGGTGAAAACAGCTTCGCCAATGCCGAAATGAAACTCTTGTCCTTGGATGGTGGCCGTTTGATCGTGGGTGCTGACAAGATAGATTTCAACCCGCCCGATATTGGAATCATATTCGACATGGTGCCGAAATTGGTCGACGTTGAAATTGCCACCGAGCTGCCGGTTAATGCGATGCAACAGGTTCAAATTGAATTCGGCTGTAATGTTCCGCGAGTCATCATAGGCCGCTTTGATGATGGACGGTTCTTTCTGTAAATCAATCCCTATCAACAAGCCGCCCTGGGGACCCAACACTCTGGCGATCATGGACAGCATTTGAGCTGCCTGGTCTGCAGGAAAGTTCCCGATCGTCGATCCTGGAAAATAGACCGCCGCGTGAGACGGCGTGCGGACAGTCTTGGGCAATTGAAATTCACGAGTGAAATCAGCCACCATCGGCAAGACTTCAACGTCCGGGTAGCGCTGTCTCAGGTCGTCAGCCGTTTTCAGTAAGTGGTCTTCCGAAATATCGACGGGCACGTAGGCGACCAGGGAGTCAAGCGCCTCGATCAGTGTCCGGGTTTTGATGCTGCTGCCGCTGCCAAATTCAACTAACATGGCGCCCGTTCCAATTTGATAGGCCATCTCATCGACGTGCCGATCCATGATCATTTGCTCGGTACGGGTCAGATAATACTCGTCGAGTTGGCAGATTTGGTCGAACAGGTCGGAACCGCGCTCATCATAAAAGTACTTGCAATTCAACTCTTTTTTTGGCTGGCTCAATCCCACCAGCACATCTTTCAGAAACGCGTGGTTAATCGATTTGGATTCGGGTTGTTGGATGGGGTAACTCAAGAAAGCGTCCGTCAAATAGTGGGGGTAAATCGAGGCCTGGCGCAGAAATGAACCTTGCCGAATGGAATGACTGTGATTCGTAATGATAACAGCTTTAGCGGAGATTGTGCTTGAGGGAAACGCCTCGGCCGGGAGGTTTGTTGTGATCAAGTCCAACGAGGTGCAGAAGAATTAAGCCAAAAATTCAGCAGTGGCCCGTTTTTTGACAGGAGCACAAGATCTTGTTTTAATCATCAGTCTGGAAGTTATCAAACAGTTGGGTTGGAGTTGCTGGTTGTCAATCTCGGCAGGGGGGAGTTCGGTCATGGGTCAAAAAGCGAAAAATGGAAAGCTGCGTTTGGGTTGCGCTGTCATTATAATGCTCGGGTTCTGCGGAAACACGGGTTACAGCTGGGCAACGCAGGACGCGCCAGCCGATTCGGAAGTCAAACTGAGGGTTGGATACGCGCAATCGGAAGACGCCGCCAAGGCTGAGTTGCTGGACGTTATTTCCAAGCTGAAAAATCAGCAAGACTGGGAAGCCAGGGCTTCGAAAATTAGAGACGGGATCCTTCGCGGGGCAAAACTTACTCGGTTGCCGAAGCGGACACCCCTTAATCCGATCTACAATTCTTTGCGAACTTACGATGGCTACACAGCTGAAAACGTGGCGATCGAAAGCTCGCCTGGTTTTTT
This sequence comes from Mariniblastus sp., assembly GCA_014237975.1. Classification (GTDB taxonomy): domain Bacteria; phylum Planctomycetota; class Planctomycetia; order Pirellulales; family Pirellulaceae; genus Mariniblastus. The sequence continues at coordinate 7,814 of JABACA010000038.1, forward strand.
TGTCACCGGCACCATTTATCGACCTGTTGAGTTTCAAGGAAAACTGGCAGGCATCCTGTCGGCTCATGGTCACGCCGGTCGTTTTGATCCGAACCGCCAAAAACGATGTGCTGTTCTTGCAAAAATGGGGGCCGTTGTTTTTCATTATGACATGATGGGCTATGGTGATTCCAAGGTGGCGGGATGGGATCACCGCCAAACCCCCGAGCTGCTTCGCCTGCAGACATGGAACAGCATGCGGGCGCTCGATTTTTTAGAAGCGATGGAAGATGTCGATTCGGCGCGACTCGCCGTCACGGGTTGCTCCGGCGGGGCCACCCAAACGTTCCTGCTGACAGCGCTTGACGACCGGATTGCCGTTTCGGTTCCCGTCTGCCAGGTGTCGGCACATTTTTTCGGGGGTTGTGTGTGTGAGAGCGGGATGCCAATTCATTGGAGCAAGGATCATAAAACGACCAACCCGGAAATTGCCGCATTGGCGGCGCCGCGGCCGCTTTTGTTGGTTTCCAATGGCGACGATTGGACCAAAAACACGCCAAAGATTGAGTATCCTTTCGTGCAGTACATCTATGGCTTGCACGGCAAAGACGCAATTGTCGAAAACGCGCATTTCGAAAACGAGGGCCATGATTATGGACCGTCAAAACGAATGGCCGTTTATCCTTTCATGGCAAAGCATCTCGGTTTGGATTTGGATAATGTGACCAAAGACGGAAAAGTGGACGAGAGCTTTATCACTACCGAAACCCAGCAGCAGATGATGTCGTTCCACGGGAAATACCCGCCCAACGCGGTAGCACCCAACACGCCGCTGCCGGCGGTTGACTGAAGTCGTGTATGGGTAAGATCGGTTGCGACAATGATGTCTGTCGGCACAAGATCGCTGGCCGGAACCCAGCAGGATCCAACTAAGCCGGCTGCGACGACTGGCCGCCTGTCGGGCCTACCTGTTCGGATTCCCTGCGTTCGCTCTGGTGGCAAGCGTCCTGGATGTCTGCCAACAGCTCCTGTAAATACTTGGCTTGATCGGAACTGAGATTGGACGAAGATGCCAAATAGGCAACCGCCGCGGCAGGTTGGCCGTCAAACACAACCTGGATCAGCTGGCTACAAGCCTGGGCAATCGACTCGGCATGCGACCGATGGGCCGAATAAAGATACCGATTGCCTTTGCGCCGAAAGCCGATCGCCTCTTTTTCCATCAACCGATGTAAAACGGTTTTGATGGTTGCGGGCGTGCTGCCGATTTTGGACGAGAGATCCCTGATGATTTCCCGGGAGGTAGTGGGTTGGCCTTGCCAGACACTCTTCAATATCTGCCATTCCAATTCTGTGTACATCCGATTCCCTTTTTTGAAACGCCAAGCCACGTTCTGGCCTGCCGTGCCCATTAGCCGATGAACCACCCAGCGATGGCCGAACCTGGTGCTGGCCCATCAAGTGCCTGGGGAGTCGAAACTGGCTGGCTAGTGAGACCAAGGCGCCTTTCTGGTTTTCGGCAGTCAAAGTTATCTCACTTAAGCAATTCCACCCATTTTGAAAACGGGGTCCGGAGAAGGCCTGGATAACAACTGCTAGCCATGCGAACCCCCGTCGTTTGAAATGGGTGCTGGCGGCCATGGCGCTGGCGCAAACAAACGGACGGCCCGCCAGTCTTGCGGGCCGCCAGTAGAAATGAAGGCTCTGGTGCTTGCGATTGTTTGGGCAAACGTTTTTTACGTTTCCAGAGGCATCAATTCCAATTTAACGCCCCGGCCCGTGCCGTCACCGCGGAACTTGATCAACTTCTGGATCCTTCGTCGATTCAAGCATTTGATCGTATCGTGCAGCCGTCGTTTGGCGCAGATGTTTGGGTCTTGCGGCAGTGGGTCTGCAATCATCGCAGGCCATCCTTGCGCTTGGAATGCGTTCAATATGGTTTCCTGGTTCTGGGCAGGCCAACGAAACAGCTTGACAACCCTGTCTCCAAGTCTCAATTCCCTGCGGTTGGAATCCCAAACCGGAGTTTGTTGATGGTCCCCCGTACCCACCGAAGCCTGTGTTCCATCCGATTCAGGGCGCGACGACATCCAGGCAACAAGAGTGCGTATTCCTTGGGGCGTGATAATGAAACAGGATCGGCTTGAGAGCATGACATCCGTTTCGTTTTGAAAGGTTCGCCGGGGGCTGCCCTGGCTGGTTGTCTCGGCGCGGTGCTCCATCAGCCCCTTGTAGATCAACGATCGCAAATCGCTGGTGTCGGCCGACCCGACATCCGAAATCTCGATGGCGAAATCCCAGGGATCCCGTTTCATTTGGATCGCCATGAGATAGGCTGACTGCAAGCGGCGAAGCACCGCTTGTTGACGGGACTGCGATGCCTCTTTACGTGGGTCCGGTCCGGCCTGGAAAACGGGATCGCCATGGGGCGCCGCGGGATCGCCATTCGTCGTCGCCTGGCCATGCCCGGTACTTGGGGCGGTGATCACTCCCAACGTTCCGGCAGCGTTAAATGATCGGTTTTCGGATAATTCACCCGTATAACTTTGTTTCTGGTTTAACATGGCGAGCTTTCATTCATTGAGAAAAGATTTGCTCCGCAATCACCACCCATTGGTTCTTACAAACAGGGCGATTTTTAATGCGGTAACGGCTAGAAAAGTGAAAAGAAGTGTCGTTTTGCCGTCTGCGAGAATGAACGCAAGAGTCTTCCACAGGAGGCCCCCTTTTCGCTCCCCAGAAATCGGCCGGTTGATGTAAGCTCAAATGTCACAAGGGCTTAAAAATTTATCATATTTTCTTTTTCAACCCCTAGCCGAGCCTTTCTTGCACCACGTCACCGGGCCGCCGCCAAACGTTGGAGTTGATTTTGCAAGCCCTGCCCTCGAATGCCCCCTGTTCGCTAGGCAGATGTTTCAGAAGATTGAGATGGGGGAGCCCTCCCCAGCGTCTGGTCCACTACCCTTTGCAGGAATCCAAAACATGAAACCCCGCGATCTCTTGTTCAGCCTTGAAACTGCCTGGCGGCTGACGGTTTGTCTTATTGTTGTTTTCGCTGTTTTTACCTGCGGGTCGCTTTCTGCCCAGGATGAATCACAACCGATGAAATATCCCACAACAAAAAAAGTAGACCAGGTCGATGAGTACTTTGGTTACAAGGTGGCCGACCCTTACCGCTGGCTGGAAGATGACGTCCGCGAATCAGAGGACGTTCGCAACTGGGTCGACGACCAGAATAAAATCACTTTTTCGTACATCGAGGAACTGCCCCACCGAGAAGAGATTGAAACTCGCCTTACCGAGTTGTGGAACTACGAAAAATATGGCATTCCTTCGAAACAGGGAGGCCGCTATTACTTTTCAAAAAACGATGGCTTGCAAAACCAAAGCGTGATCTACCAAATGGATTCGCTCGACTCGACACCCACGGTGCTGATGGACCCCAACCAGTGGTCGGCCGACGGCACCGTGGCGCTGGGTGGCTTGGCTTTCAGCGATGATGGCAAGTACGTTGCCTACGGAATCCAGGAGTCGGGATCGGACTGGCGAACCTGGCGGATCATGGAGATTGCCTCTGGCAAAACACTGGACGATGAAATTCGCTGGATCAAGTTTGGCTCGGTTGCCTGGAGCGCCGACAACAAGGGCTTTTATTACAGCCGCTACGACGCCCCCACCGAAGGGGACGCGTTCCAGGGCCTGAACAAGAATCAGAAGGTGTACTACCACGCAGTCGGTACTCCCCAGTCAAAGGACGTTTTAATTCACGCCGAACCGCAGCACCCGGACTGGGGCTTTCAAATCGATGTTTCCGAGGATGGGAACTACCTGATCCTGACGGTCTGGAAGGGAACCGACGACCGTTATCGCGTGATGTACAAGAAGCTGAATGACCCCAATGCCAAGATGGTTGAGCTGATCGACAACTTTGAGCACGACTATTCCTACATTGGCAATGACGGATCGTTGTTCTACTTTCAATCCGATTACCGGGCTCCCAAGAAATGTATCCTGGCCATCGACATCGACAAACCGCAACAGGAAAACTGGAAAGTGATCGTCCCGGAGGCTGAAGAGGCAATTTCCAGGGCCGGCATGGTCGGGGATTTTATCGTGGTCAGCTATCTCAAGGATGCCAAATCGGAAGTCAAGCTGTTTGATCAACAAGGCAAGTTGGTTCGTGAAGTCAAATTCCCGGGGATTGGCACAGCCAGCGGGTTTGGTGGCAAGCGGTCCGATGATGTCACGTTTTACAGCTTTGCCAGCTTTAACCGGCCGCCCAGTATCTATGAATATGACCTGAAAACGGGCGACGGCAAACTCTTTCGCGAGTCCAAGGTCGACTTTGATCCGAACGATTTTGTGGTCAAACAGGTTTTCTTCAAGAGCAAGGACGGGACGAAAGTGCCGATGTTTATCGGTTACAAGAAGGGACTGAAGTTGAATGGCAAGAACCCAACCTTGCTGTACGGCTATGGCGGTTTTAACATCTCTCTGACGCCCAGTTTTTCAATCTCCCGCTTGCAGTGGATGGAGATGGGCGGCGTGTTTGCCATGCCCAACCTGCGCGGGGGCGGCGAATATGGAAAAGCATGGCACAAGGCGGGTACCAAGACTCAAAAACAGAACGTCTTTGACGATTTTATTGCGGCCGCCCAGTGGTTGATTGACAACCAGTACACATCGCCCGAGCATCTTGCCATTCAAGGTGGTAGCAACGGCGGGCTATTGGTCGGCGCCTGCATGACCCAGCGACCCGACCTGTACGGGGCTTGCCTGCCCGCCGTTGGCGTGATGGACATGTTGCGGTTTCAGAAATTTACTGCCGGACGGTTCTGGGTTGACGACTACGGTTCGTCAGAAGCCAGTGAACCGGAATTTAAAGCTTTGCGGGATTATTCGCCCTATCACAACATCGAGGACGGAACGGCGTACCCGCCCACCATGGTCACCACGGCTGACACGGACGACCGTGTTGTGCCGGGCCACAGTTTTAAATTTGCAGCCCGCATGCAAGAGGCCCAGAAAGGCGCGAACCCGATCCTGATCCGAATCGAAACCAAGGCGGGTCATGGGGCGGGCAAGCCGACTTCGAAACAGATCGAGGAAAAAGCGGACCAGTGGGCCTTTTTGGTAAAACATCTTGGCATGCAGCCAAAACTGCCAGCCAAAAAGTAGCCCAGCCGACAAGCCATCGCTAACGAATGATCTGTATTGAGCCTGCCGCCTTGTGGAGCCAGGCTCTTTGGGTGCCGGTCGCCATTGTGGAAACAAACCTTTTGGCTGCCGGCGTTGCGCATTTTTCCTTGCCATGTCGACAGCCCGACGGGTACGGCTCACAATAACGTTTGCGTATTACCAGCAAACTTGGAATCTTTGGCGAGCTCACGATGAATTCAGAGTCCCAGCATTCTTTAGACGAATTGCGGATCAAAATCGACGAAGTCGATCGCGGGCTGATTGACTTGATCAATCAACGAGCCCGGCTGGTTGTTGACGTTGGCCACATCAAACGGGAATCGGGTATTCCCATCTACGCGCCTCATCGGGAGGCGGCCGTACTGGAAAAAATTCAGTCGCTCAATAAAGGGCCCATCTCGGATCGAACGATCGAAGCCGTTTACCGTGAATTAATGAGCGGCAGTTTCGCGCTTGAGCAACCATTGCGGATCGGCTACCTCGGGCCGGTCGGCACCTACAGCCACCTGGCGGCAACGCGTCACTTCGGATCCAGTGTCGAGTTTGAAGATCTGCGGGCGATCGAGGGAGTGTTTGAAGAGGTGGCCCGGGGGCATGTCGATTACGGGTTGGTGCCCATTGAAAACAGCACCGGCGGAGGCATTACGGAAACCCTTGACGCATTCATGACCTACCACGACCGGTTGAATATCTATGGTGAAGTGCAGCTGGTGGTTCACTTCAGCCTGTTGGCCAACTGCCAGCCCAATAAAATAAAACGGATCTATTCCAAGTCCGAAGCGTTCCTGCAATGTCGTAACTGGCTGATCACCCAATATCCCCAGGCCGAGTTGGTTCCGGCGGAAAGCACGGCGGCCGCGGCCGAACGAGCCAAGAACGACAACCTCAACAACCCCAATGCCGGTTCGGCAGCCATTGGTTCGGCGCTGGCTGGCGAAATTCACGGCCTCCATCCACTGTTCGAAAAAATAGAGGATCACACTAATAACGTGACCCGGTTCCTCATCCTGGCCGAGAGTCAAACTGAGATTTCGGGAGACGACAAAACCTCGATCATGTTCACGACCGACGACCGGCCCGGCTCGCTGGTAGACGTTTTGAATGTTCTCAAGCGGGCCGGGATCAACCTCACGCATATTGATAAACGGCCCAGTCTAGAAGTGAACTGGGATTACACTTTTTTCATCGATGCACTGGGCCACGCCAAGGAGCCGGGGTTTGCTGAGGTGATTGGTGAAACCCGGGCGCACTGCAAGCGATTGACGATTCTAGGCAGTTTTCCCAGATGTAAACGCACCCTGTAGGCGGAAAGATGAAGCTCAATTTTTTTGGTTGCTGCTGGGCTGCCCTAGCCTTGGTTTTGTGGATGTCGCACAGCATCGTGTCGGCCCAAAGTGCTGAACGGCAGGCCTGGGAACTACAGAAAACGGGTGTCACCGCCAGCTTGCGGGGACTATCCGTTGTGGATTCCAACACCGCCTGGTCCAGTGGCAGCGGTGGAACCGTCATCAAAACGGGGGACGGTGGCAAGACCTGGAAAGACGTTTCGGTTGTCGATGCGGGGGATTTGGATTTTCGGGACATCCACGCATTCGACTCCCAGACGGCCGTCATCCTGTCGGCTGGCCAGCCGGCCCGGGTCTATCGAACCGAGGATGGGGGTGCCAACTGGCAATTACAATTTGAGCACCCCGATGAAAAGTCCTTTTTTGATGCGCTCTCTTTTTTCGATAAACAACACGGGATTGCCATGAGTGATCCTGTCGACAACCGGGTGTTGCTGATCGAAACTTTGGACGGCGGAAAAACCTGGGCCGAGTTGCCGGCCCAGCGACGCCCAGTCAAACAACGGGGCGAAGCGGGTTTTGCGGCCAGCGGGACGAACATGAGGGTCGTGGGAGATTCTGTTTTTATTGCCCTGGGGGGTGCGGAAAAAGACCAGGCCGAAACGTCCAGCCGGATTGTTTTTTCCAACGATCGCGCCAAGGCCTGGCAGCAGGCCGTTGTACCGATGCCTCGAAACCCGAGCAGCGGTATTTTTTCCATGGTCTTTGTCGACCCTCAAACGGCCGTTGTGGTCGGCGGCGATTACCTGAACCAGCAAGAGCGCGACGGTACGGCCGCCTGCTCACAAGACGGTGGTAAAACCTGGTCCCGGCCCGGCAAGTTGCCCCGTGGTTACCGCAGTGGTGTCGCGGCAGGTCGACAGGATGGTCATACCATACTGATCGCGGTGGGACCCGCAGGAACCGATGTTTCACTGGACCTGGGTCAAAGCTGGCAAGCGGCAGCGGATCAGGGTTTTCATGCAGTACAATTCACCCCGGACGGAAAACGGGCCTGGGCCAGCGGCGCCGACGGGACCATCGGCCGCTGGAACGGCAAACCCGTTTTTCACTCCAAGTAAACCGACCGCCCCGGCTCGACCATTCGTGGCCGGCGTCTATTGGAACCGTATACACCCGAAGCGGATGCAGAAACCACACGATGAAACCAGACGACAGGGAACACGCGAATGATCCCGGCCCGCACGAGCAGGCCTCGCTGCAGGCGATCGACCATGCGTGTGTCTGGCGCGGCAGCGAGCTTTCGACGCGAACCGATTGGGACCAGCAGGCCTCGCCGCAAGAACAGTTGGAATTTGACCGGTTGGCCCAGGGATCGTCGATCGATGCAGCACCTTGCCTGGAGAAGCGCGGCAGGTCGATCCGGGAATCACTGGAAACGGGATCGGGCGGGGTTCACCTGCGGGGACTGGATGTATCGAGTCACTCGCCCGAATCTCTCAGCGCGGCGTTTCTGAAGTTGACCGAAACGATTGGCCATCCGATATCGCAAAGCGCTGCCGGCGAAAAGATCTTCAGTGTCCGCAACGCCGGTTACGCCGACGACGACCCCCGCGCCCGAGGGCCCAACACCCGAAAAAAATTGAGCTTCCATACCGATCGATGCGATGTGATCGGGTTCTTGTGCATTCGCCAAGCGCGATCGGGGGGCGAGAACCAGGTGGTTAGCTCGGCCGCGCTGTTTAATGAAATGCTGCACAACCACGCTGAACTGCTGCATGTCTTGATGCGGCCTTTTTATTACCAACGACACAACGTCGATACGGCCAACCAGCTACCCTACACCCAGCAACCCATTTTTTCGATTTACCAGGGCCACTTTGCCGCCAATTTCCTGCGCGTCCTGATCGAGCGGGCTCATGCGAACCCGGATTTGCCCGATCTGACCAGCGCTCAACGCGAAGCCTTGGACTGTCTCGAGGCAATCGCCGCCCGGCCGGAGATGCACTACACGTTTCGGCAACAACCGGGTGACATCCTGTTTCTCAACAACTGGGTCACGTTCCACCGGCGAACCGAGTTTGAGGATTTTGAAGACCCGCCGCTGCGGAGGCATATCCTGCGGGCCTGGCTGAGCATGCCCAACAGTCGCCCGGTCGACCCGTTGTTTGCCGGGAATTACGGTGACACCCGGGCGGGCGCCGTGCGGGGCGGCATGCGGGCCATCACGTCTTAGCCTGCCGGCGAGTGGCGAATCCTCGTCGGCTACCAGATGGTGACCGGTATCGACGGCGGAAAATCGGCTTCCTCCGTGATTAACTGCTTGATCGTCTCGATGTCCGGTGCAAAAAAACGGTCCTTGTCATAGTGCTCCACCCGTTTGCGGATCTCGGTATGGATCGACTCCAGGAAAGGGCTCGTCTTGAGTGGCCGGCGGAAATCAATCCCCTGGGCCGCAGCCAACAGTTCGATCGCCACAATCGTCTCCGTATTGTCAACCATGTCGCCAAGTCGTCGAGCCGCAAACGTTGCCATGCTGACATGATCTTCCTGGTTGGCCGAGGTCGGCAAACTGTCAACCGAGGCGGGGTGCGCCAGCGACTTGTTTTCGCTGGCCAGCGCAGCGGCCGTAACATGGGCAATCATGAACCCGGAGTTCAATCCGCCCTGTTCCACCAGGAAGGGCGGCAGTTCACTGAGGTGCTCATCGATCAACAAGGCAATTCTTCTTTCGGACAAGGCGCCAATTTCGGCGACCGCCAGTGCCAGGTTGTCGGCCGCCAGGGCAACCGGCTCGGCGTGAAAATTGCCCCCGGAAAGAACCTCTTCCGTCTCCGGAAAAATCAGCGGGTTGTCGGTAACACTGTTGGCCTCGTCCAGCAGGACCTCACCCACAAATTGGATCTGGTCGTGACAGGCTCCCATGACCTGCGGCTGACAGCGCAGGGAATAGGGATCCTGAACCCGGTTGCAATCCAGGTGCGACTCGCGAATCTGGCTGTCCGACAACAGGGTGCGAAAAATGGCCGCACATTGCTGCTGTCCTGAATGGGCTCGTGAAAAATGAATCCGTGCATCAAACGGAGTGTCGCTCCCCATCGCCGCATCCACACTCATCGCACCGGCAATCAGCGCGGACTGGAAAACATGGCGAATTCGCAACAGGCCGTCGATGGCCAAGGCGGTCGAGACCTGAGTGCCGTTGAGCAAGGCCAGGCCTTCCTTGGGGCCCAGCCGAATCGGTTGCAAACCGATTTTTTCCAGGGCCTGCCCTGCCGGCATGGTCTTGCCCTTGAGCCGAAACTGGCCCACGCCAATCAGCGCAGCGGCCATGTGGGCCAGTGGCGCGAGATCCCCCGACGCACCCACACTCCCTTTGGACGGTATGACTGGCAGCGCATCGGCGTTGAGCAACTGGGTCATCATCTCGACCAGCTCCAGGCGGACCCCCGAATGACCCTGGGCCAGCGAACGGATCTTGAGCAACAGGACCAGCCGGACCACCCGGTCGGCGAGAGCAGGTCCGGTACCAACCGCATGGGACAGGACCAGGTTGGTTTGCAGCTGGTCCAGGTCCTCGGGTGAAATACGTTTTGTCGCCAGCAACCCAAACCCCGTGTTGATCCCGTAAACCGTTTGGCCCGATTCCAGGATCGCTGTCAGCGCGTTGTGACATCGCGTGATCAGTTCCCGGCTGTCATCCGTGATTCGAATCGGTGCGGCCGCTGCCCGGACTTTGGCCAGCGAGTCCAATTCAAGGCGGTCTGTTGAAATTTCAATGGAAGACATATGGATCAATGTGATTGGAGGGACTGTTGTTGGATTTCAGCAACTGACAGTCCCTGCTGGCGAAGGCGGAAGGCCTGGGCAACGCCCGGGTTAAAATAGATAATGCAGCCCCAAACACAGAGCCCTACCGCCGTAAAAACACAGTAACAGGTTAACAGGTTCAGCAGCCCGACAAAAAACGAACTGATTCCCAGAACCCGCCCTTTTAACTGCAGGTTACGGATTCCAGCCAGGATTCGCAAACCGCCGGCCAGAATGGATAGCCCCCCACCGGCCCCGTAAACAATGCCCATAATCATCAACATCATTGTCTCTTCTTCGGCGGGCATCTGCGTACCTGCCTGGCCTTGATTGTTTATTATTACGGGGAACAGAAACGCCATGGCAACATAAATACCGCCCACTATTATTTCAAGTGTGCCCTGAACGATCGAACAGATGGCAATCGCTTTGACCTGGCCCAGCAGGCGGCCAGGAGGATCAAAGTTCTTGGGCGAACCGGTTGCCGTGGGTGATGCATAGGGATTACTCATTCACTCATTCCATACAAAATGAATCTAAATTGCTTAACACGAAAGTGGTTGTGGCAGTTCGTCGTGCCCCCGTTCAACCACTCGATCGGGGATCAGGTATTTTGCCACAGGATGATCCTCATCGCCATCGCTGCCAGCAGGACAATGTAAACCCAAAACAACCGGCGGCCGATGGGAAATGCGGCTGAAATCAGAATAAAGGCCAGGGACCAAACCAAGTAGCCGGTGCTGTTGGAAAGCGTGTCGTCCAGCGAAAAAGCAAAGGCAGAAACCGAGGTAATAAGCAGGGCGGCAAACCACGCGCCACGGCCCCGCTTAACGAAAACGGCAGCCGGTGCCCATAACATCAGGATATTGGCGGTCCCGGCTGCCAGGAACACCGACGCCGCCAATAGGTCGTCAGCGGACCACGCGAAGCTCGCCGTATTTCCAGTCAACAGATCGAAATTCGATTCATAAACAAACCCGGCGACTTCCCAGCCCACTAGCTCGTCGCTGAACAGTCGCAAGGTCGGCAGGAAGAACGACGCCGTGAAGGCTAAACAGGAAAGCCCGCAAACGATCAGCCGTGCGGCCCCACCCTGGACCGGACGGCAATACCCGACACGGTTCAGCCCAACCACTGCCAGGACCAGGGGCGTCAACGTGGCAAAGGCACCCCATCTGATTCCGACGGCCAACACGATCGCCGCCAAGGCGGTCAACAACAACAGAAACCACAAGCTGAACTGCAGTTGGCCCACACCAGCCGTTTCACATGTCTGCGAGTTGTCAGCCTGCCTCACCGCGATACCTCGAGCGATTAAATCAGAACTGGGCGAAAACCGGGCGGTTCGCAAAACTCGGGCGGCATACCAAAGTTGGTTTCGATAAAATCGTCCATCCAGCCTTTGGTTTGTTCGGACAGCACCTCGGCAATCTCGTCCATAATCTCGCCGGAAATCATGATCGGGAAAAAGTCGCGAATGATCTCCCCGCCCGAACAGAGGGCCACCACCTGGAACTCCCGCATTTCACTGCGCGGTTGGCCGCTGAACAGGCACTGATCGACCCAATCGTCAATCGATTCCTGCTCGGAGTCCGCCTGTCGTCTCAGCAATAATTGGTAGAGCCTGTCACTGAAGCTGGCGCGAGATTCAAAAAATGTCTGCATCGCCTCGGCCGATTCCTCGGACATGCACTCACCCGAGTCGTCGCGACAATTTAAACACATGGCCAGTTCGATGATCGGCTCCGTTCCCCGAAACACTTTTTCGATCACATACTGGCGACCCGAATCGAGCAGGTTGCCGCCACATTGGATGCACTCGGTAAACAGGCCTTCTTTTTCGACCGACTGAAATAGCTTGGGGATCGGCACCCGGCTGGCCATCAAGGAGGGTTGATATTCCTCGGGCCCCTCTTCCGGAGCTGGGTGGTTGTGCTCTTCCATGTTTGCCTTCAATGACTTGTTGAATTCAGCTGCCAGCTATCGCTCGACGCTTTCTTCGCTGAGGGGTTGAATTATAGACAGCGAAAACAGCCAAATTGAGTGGATTCGTAACGGTTTTTGCTGATTCTGATTCCGCATTCAAGGCTTACGGGTATTTTTCCCTTTTTATCAACAACCATAATAGGGATAATGCCAAGCTGGCGGAGGCAAATTTTTAGACGGTGGGCCGTTCGTCGCTTTTTCCCCGAACAACCATTTGCTTGCCGGAGTAAACAGGCGCTCATTAAAAAAGAACCCGTACACAAGACAAAAAAGGAGGTTGTGATGAAACAGCCGTTGACTCTACTTTTCATGATCCTGTTGGGCGACCTGTGTCTGTTATCGGCAGTCACAACCGCACAATCGCGACAGGGGGACGAACTAAAACCCCAGGATGCCGGCGCGCCGGATGCCGTTCGGGCGCCGAACGGGAAGATCGTTGTCGTGGGTCCTGATGGAAAAAAACGCGAGCTGGACACCTCGAATTCAGCGGGCATTATTTTGAAGCAGAGTGTTCAATCGGTAATGGAAAATGGAGAGAAACAGACACGCGTCCAGGGCAAAGCGGTGGTGATTGGGCCTGATGGAAAACGAACCGAGTTTGATCTTGCCAAGCCGCTGGAAACGGGCGAAGGCGACCGCATCATGAGGCTTCCCGGGCTTGGCCGCATCGAACAGGTGATCGGAGGCCTTCCACTGGACCCCAAACTACAAACGTTTTTAACCGATGGCGCCATGGGAATACCGGGTCGAGGCAATGTTGGTAAATACATGCTGGGTGTGCATTGCAAGCCTGTCAGCCCGGCGCTGCGCTATCATCTTGATCTGAGCGACGATGTCGGCTTGATGGTCGAAAGCGTAACGAAAAACTCGCCGGCGGCAGCGGCAGGAATTCAAAAGCATGATATCTTGTTGTACGCCAACCAGGCCGGTTTATCGACCGTCGATGATCTTGTTAATGCCATTGACAAAGCAGGGGACGAGGGCCTGGCGGTCTCGCTTCACCTGTTAAGCAAGGGCAAGGAAGTGGGCGCAGAGCTTGAGCCGATTGAACGACCGGCGCTGCAGGCCGGCGCGCGGCCTGGGCTGGATGGCGTCCAATGGGGCCAGCTGGGCCCTGGCATTATCATTGGGGGTGAAGGCTTTGAGCAACAAATAAAACAGATGGAGGAACAGATGCGGAAGATGCACGAGCAGATGAAAACGCTGCAGGATCAAGCGCTGGAAGGTCGGCTCGACAACGCCGACCAATAAAGGCCCGCCATAGGTCCACGGCGGGTTGGGCCGTGTTCGCAAACAGCAGGGCTTTAATTTTCAAATTTTTACATCACTTGGAGTCAATATGAGAATTTATGTTACGGCAATCGCCGCGATAGCCATTGCATGGGCTGCGCCACAGCTGACGGCCCAGGAGCAGTTCGGTGAAACGGGGGCTGCCTCGGGGGCAATCGTTATCGAAGCGACCGCCGAGGATAACGGTTCCGGGGTCATTAGCAATATGCAAATCATGGCCGTCGACGCCAGCGACATGGGCGAAGGTGCGTTTTTTATGACGGGTGATACCATGGGCGGCCCGCTGCCGATGGCGTTTGGTGGTGGCGATTCGTTTTCCATGCTGAACAATCCAAGTGTTCAAAAGGATTTAGAGTTGGTCGAGGATCAAATCCAGCAAATCAAGGATGTGAACGCCGATTTCAGCGGCCGGATCCAGGACCAGATCGGGGGACTGCGGGGCGAGAATGGCGGTTTCGACCTGGCCCGCGCCAAAGAGCTGGGTGAACTGGTCAAGAAACTGAAAGAGCAGCAAAAGGTGGAAATCGACAACTTGCTTCTGCCTCATCAGCAGGACCGCCTGCAGCAGGTTGCCTTGCAAATGCAAATGCAAGCGATGGGCGCTGCGCGGGCCCTCTCCAGCAAACTGGCGGAAGAGCTGGGCATTACCGATGAACAAAAAGATCGCTTGAAAAAGCGGCAAAAAGAGTTGCAGCAAGAGATGGAAAAGAAGATTGCCAAGATGCGAGAAGATACCAAAAAAGAACTGCTGCAAGAGCTTACTCCTGAGCAGCGGGAAAAACTGAAACAGTTGACCGGCGCCGAGTTTGAAATGAAGCCGGAGGACTTCCAGCGCCGCCGTTCCCTCAGCCCCCGAATACGACGCGGTAGCGGGCGATGATCGGTTCGATCTCGTTGCACGTGGCTAGTCGGCTCACTGTCTTGGCCATTAACCCGTTCGGTCTTATTAATAGACTGGTACGCCGGGCGTCGAAGCGGGCGCCCGGCGGGCCTGAGTCACTGCCGCTGGATGACGATCGTCGTGCCAGCATCGATGGAGTACGTCAGGCCGACGGGCCGGAGAACCGTTTTTAGTTCTTCGGCAAACGTCATTTCGCTCACATTACCATTAACCAAAATGGCGGCGCTCTCCGTTTTCACTTCGGCCGACAGCACAATCTCAATGCGGTAAATCTCTCGCCATAAATCGAGGCACTCATCCAGTGGAGTGTCGAGATACTCGCGGCCGCCCTGGAGTCCACTGGCCGGCCAGCTGGTGGACTGCAGTGCCTGGTTCAGCCTGTCCTTTTTCTCGTCGTCGGCCAGCTCGCCAGTAGGTTCGTTTTGTGCGGCCATTTCTTTTTCATGAGCTGTCCGGCCTTTGGCTAAACCTTCACGGTACGCCTGCCGCATGGCAACTGCTCTTGCGGATCTTTCCTGGCGTAACAACTCTTTTAAGCTCTCGAGCTTCCGCGTCATCGCTTCATTTTCCAGTTGGCGATCTTCTTGGCGCATTTGTTCATCTTTCTTCTGGCGTTCCTCGTAAAACTCTATTAAATGGGCTCGCTGCTGAATGGCGTTTGCCTTTTCTGCTTCTGCCTCTGCCTCTACTTGCGCCAGTCGTTGTCGCGCTGTTTCAAGTTGATCTGACAATCGCCTGCTTTCTGACTGTTCTTTTGCTAACTGCCGTTGCGCTGCTTCAACTTGATCCGACAGCTGTTGCGGCTCCCGATAAGCTTGTTCCGCTTCTTCATGCGCCCGGTCAAGGCGGGCTGAAAGCACCATTTCCTGGAAAGACTCGCGGTGGTCATCGCCTTCTTTTTGCGGCGGGCGCTGGGCAGCTCTAAGTTGTTCCCAATACGGCCAAGCCAGGGCCTGGAGACCCGCTGGCAGTTGTGCCGCCGGGCCGTCTTCTTCTGTTCCCGCTTTTGACGTAGTGACGACCACCGCGATCAGCAGCCCGATACCGGCCACACTGAGAATCGATCGTCGCATTATTAACAAAAACATGGTTGATTCCTTGATTGTTCAAACTGTTTCTGGGTCGTGCCAACCTGTGAGTGGGTTCAATCCAACTCACCGCTAGCCAGTGATCGCGTCATCCCAACCAACAGCGGGCCTCGGTTTCGATGTTGCTCCTGGCGCTGGTGCCGCCCGCTTCATCGCCCGTGGTCATCCTGCTTTCCTGCTGTAAATCGTGGATTTTTTTGCCTCAAACCTGAGTCATTTCGACCCGCATACCATTCAAAGCGTAGCCCGGCCGAATGTGTTACACGCTCATTGAGAAAAACATCGCTTCAGTGCGATTTGCCGAGCGACTGATTGTCTGGTATTTTCTGGTGGCTGAAGAAACGGGTCAAAACTGATCGTCTGCGGTGGGGGGTTCATGCTTAACTTTTTCGTTGAACTACACCCCCTGCTGGGTGTTACTCTCTCGATGCTGGCTGCCGTCGTGTTTGGGCTGTCCGTCTATTTTGTTTCCCACAAACTGATCTCAAAATACCAGGAAGGCGATTCCGGACCGCCCGCCAGTCTGTTTGGTGTGGTGGGAATGCTGGTTGGCCTGATGCTCTCGCTCTCGTTTGCCAAGGTGATCTCCGACATTCGGTCGATCGACAATGCGATTGTTCGGGAAGCGGCAGCCATCTTGGACGTCTCCTACGACTTGAATCGTTACAAACATGATGACACTCGGGAAATCCAGCTGCTGCTGGTGCAGTACACCGAGTCGGTTATTAATGATGATTGGCCCGCCTTGGCAAATGACCGCCTGGGCAAGAAAACAACCGCACTCAAAATTGAATTGCTGGATCGTTTGGCCATGCTCGAACCGACCACGGCGCTGCAGGAGCGGCTGATCTCCAAGATCGAAGATGATGTGGATGCCATTTCAGATCACCGACTGGTTCGGCTCAACAGCACCTTGTCGGAACCGCCCACCTATGTTTATGTCACGTTTCTCGGTTTCCTGCTAACCATGGCTTGTTTTGGGGCCTATCCGCCCCAGATTCCACTGGTCGTGCTGGTCGGGCTGTATGCTGCGTTTGTGGGGTTGGTACTTTTTTTGATCATGACCCTGAGTGATCCGTTTCAAGGGGTTGGCATTGCGCCAACCACGTTTGAACACATTCTCGAAACGATGAAAGAAAATTCCTAACAGGACCAACACGGGCCCGACGGCAAACGTGTTGACTAGATCGAAATTTGCAAAGGAAAAAGGCTGATGAGCGAATCGTTCGCGGACCAAACAACTTCCACCGAACCTACCGGGAAAGGCCAGGCAACGACTAACCGGCTGGCAATCGCCAGCTTGGTGCTCGGGTTTTTGTCCCTGATCTTGTCGTGCCTGGCTGGTTTGCCTGGCATAATCCTGGCGATCATTTCCTTGGTGCAAATTAACGGCAGCAAGGGCCAGCTGAAAGGCACCGGACTGGCTGTCGCGGGCCTTGGTTTATCTATCATGTTGAGCATGATCACTCTTGTTTTGCTTCTCATCGCTCTGCTGCTGCCGGCTGTTCAGCAGGTAAGGGACGCCGCGCAACGAACGGAGGAGGCGAATCGGATCCGGCAGCTGGGCGAGGCTGCGCATGAATATCACGAACAACATAAGCCTGTCGAAACTAAGGCTCTTGACGATCGGCCGGAAAAGTCAGCCAAGTAAAGCCCGGTTAACCAGGTTGAATTCCGCTTGATCGTGATTGCCTGCGCGATGCGGGTGGCCCAACCGTCCAGGTCGCCAGGCGGGCTTGCCTGCCAGCCAAACCCAATGCACTCGCCACGCCGGGGTCCCAGGGAGTGTTGCCGAGGTTGCCTGCTGCGCGACCAACGAGAATAATTCCCGGTCGGGTTTCGTCGATTGAGGGCAGAAAAGTGGACAAAACCGAACCAGCTTCTGGGGAACAGGGCGGCGTTTCCGTCCTCGGCTGCTTCTTTGTATTGCTAATCTTCAACGGTCTGTACAACATGTTGTTTCACCCGCTCCACTGGGTATCCATCGCTTGCATGGGGATTCTGTTGGTTTCCTGTTTGGGTCTCACTCTGTACAACACGATCCGCTATGGCTGGGCGGGGCAACCGCAGCCAGAACTGTCCGAAGGGCCCGTCATCGGGCCGGTGATGAACTCGCCCGGATCGCGATACTTCTGGTACCTGTCGACGGCCGTGATTCTAATCTACAGCTTCAGTTTCTTTATTCTGGCAGGCTGGACGATCCTCGGGGTCGTTATCGGTTACTTACAAAAAATGGTCGGTTAATTATTGCGACAGGCCCCGTTTGAGCGTGCCATTGCCGCCCCGACAGTCCTGCCAATTAGCTGGAGGTGCCAACACCCATCGGTCAACTAAAACCAGAAAAAAACTCTCTCTGAGAATAAAAGCTGGTAGTCACGACGCATGGACTTGATACAAAACACCAAAACGAAAATCCGATGCTTACTTTCATAAGATCCTTCAACTGATGCCGCTGATTTACACGCTTGTGTTCCTGGGCTTCTTTGCCGGCGCCTTGGTTTCTCCCGTTCTAGCGCCAATGTTTTTACACCCCACAGAACATGGCGTGCTGACTGGTGGAACCAGCATCGCGATGCGAACGTTACTGCTTGGGCTGGCGTTATCCATGATGCGGTTTGGCGAATTTATCGGTTCGCCCATTCTCGGCCTGATTTCCGATCGGCTGGGGCGAAAAAATGTGCTCGCCTTTGCCATGGCAATCACTGCGGCCGGCAATGTGGCAATTGGCTGGGCCATTCAGGCCGACACATTCTGGGTGATTATCGCTGGCCAGTTCTTTATCGGCTTTGCAGGTGTGCTACTGGTACTGGCGCAATCCGAGGTGGCACATCGGTCGACCGGCCCCGAGAAAACGCAGCGGTTTGGCCTGATCTACATGGCCAGCAGCCTGGCCTACGTGGTCGCGCCCGCGCTGGGCGGCTGCCTGGCTGATTCCAGGCTGTTTGCCCTCGCATCGTACTCGCTTCCGTTTTATGTGGCGGCGGCCATTTGTGTTGGGTGCACGTTGCTGATCCTCTGGCGATTCCCTGCCCCTGCCTCGGCGCCCACCCTAACGGTCAAACGGGTCCAGCTGACACACGGTTTTGCCGCGCTGGGCGATGCCTTCCGTTTACCCTCGTTTCGATCTTTGCTGCTGATCAATTTCTTTTTGTACCTCGGTATCGACTTTGTGTTTCAGTTCAACCCGGTCTACTTTGTGCAGAAGTGGGAGTTCACCTCGTCGCAGGTGGGCTGGTTGATGTCGTACACCAGTTTGGCGATGGTCATCACCCAGTGGTTGTTAATCAAGCCGATTGGCAAGCGTTGGCAACCGCGAGCCATCACAACGGTGATGGCCATCTCGCTGGGCGTCTTGTTGATATTGTTGATCGTACCCGAGCATTGGCAATGGCTCTGCCTGCTGCTGCCATTAATTGGAGCGGCCATGGCGCTGGGCACGACCACCATGTCGGCACTGTTGTCCAATACGGCACCCGGCGACTCGCAAGGTCGCATGCTGGGCGTGGCCCACTCGGTTCGCGTCGCTGGCTCTGCCCTGCTCTGTCTTGTCGGTGGCTACCTGGCAATGCTGGCTCCGCAATACCCGATTCTGGTCGGAGCGGTTGCCTCGCTGATTGCTGCCGCACTACTGGTTACCGGTGGCCGTAAAGCGAAGACAAACGGCTAAGGCGGCTGTCGGCCAGTACTTTGTTTTGGTTCAGCACAACATGGTCTTCCGCCCGGTTAATCTGGGCAGGGCCTGGCGGTTGACGTTCTCCTGACAGGTCTGTCAAAACTTGGGCAGGATTTTGGCTTGCTCGGCCAATGGCAGATCCGCAAACGTTTCAAATTCTTTTATAAATTCATCGGAGCTTTGGCCAAACGTTTCTCGAAAGGCTCCCTCCCATCCCAACTCGGCGACTTTCGGATGGAACGATTCAAGCAACACATTCGCGCCGTGTTTATTCATCAGATAGGCAACCGCCCAGCCACCACTTTCGTAAGCCAACTGCGCACATTCGCCTTCGTAGGTATCGGGAAGAATCGTATCGCATTCGTCGCGTTTTTGTTGAACGATCCTCATTTTGCTCTTCATTCTTTGTTCCAAATTTGGCCAAGGACGATCCACGTTGTTCCATTTTTTCAGCTTGCCCTCTGCCCACAGACGCTCGGTCGTGATCTCCGCCATGGCCACCGCCGATCCTTCGGCAAACCAAACCGGCCCCATCTGTTTGCGGCGGGTTTGATGATCTTCCGCTTTGATTGAAGCTTGTTGAACGGAGTGCCAATACTCGTGAAAAATCGTCAGCTGATCCCCTTCAGCGGCAATATCAAGCAGTCCGGCAAAACCGAGCGGGATCGACGATGAGTATCGGTGAAAACCCCATTCGGACCCTCCATTGTGTCCCGCACTCATCGAAGGCCGCCCCGTCGCGACCGCATCGGCGCCGATCTTTTGGTAAGACAAAAAACCATGGTCCTTGTTGAAACGATCACGCATGCATTCGCGCATCGTCATATCACCTCTGGCAACACGCCGTTTGCAAAACTTCTCGCTTAACTCCAATGCTGCCTCGCGATCCGGTCCCAGCACCCAGTACTCCAGTCGCCCCGTCGAGCCCCAGGCGTCAACCGCTGCGGCGAGCGTCTCTTTTACCGCTTGCTCGGTCTCTTCCGATACATCCGAGGCCACAAACACCTCGGTCTGGTTTTCCTGCAGGATGCCAAAGAGGTTCGGTCGGGCTGCGGGTGGCGCCGCCTGGTCGTCCTGGCACAGGCCGGTCGTCGCGATCAACGTAAAAAACAGGATCATGGTTTCTCAATGCAAAATAGTAGTGATGTTCTCGGGTCGCGGTAAACGACCCGCCGTTCAAGACACGCCGAAACGGCAGGCCCAGCAGGTGCGTTTATTATTCATTAAGTTTGTCTGGCTACCTATCCAGGCACTCGGTGCTGCAGTCCGTCTACTCCAGCCGCGTAAACGTAATCGGTGCAAACAGGGTGGTGATCCACAGGGACAGGGCCAACACGGCAAACGTACCGACCAGAACGGCCACCATCTTGGTCGTTGGCAGCGCCGACCCGTGGTCCGATTGCATGTCGTGTGACATCTCCATGCCTGTTTCCATTGGCTCGGTAGCGCCCGGCTTCAGTTTGGGCAGCGCCGACCCGTGGTCCGGTTGCATGTCGTGTGACATATCCATGCCTGCTTCCATCGGCTCGGTAGCGCCCGGCTTCGGTTTGGGCATCGCCGACATCATTCCATGCTTCAGGCCGCGACGCACCATCCACGAATTGATCGGGTAGGCCGTCGCCATACCCGCCATGGTGGCCAGCGACATGACGGCCCAGAACGTGGCGTGAAAGGGGCTTTCGGCACCAGGTATCGCGTGCATCAAGATGACCATGGTGGGGATCATGCCGACCATGACCATGTTCATCGAGACGGTCTCGGCGAAAAACGTCTTGCGCACCGCCAGCCAGTAGTTGCCGTTGTACATAGCCAGCATGAACAGGGCCTGGAAAACAAACAGCCCCACCACGAAGGCAGAAACGTATTCAATGATCAGATCGATGCCATTGGGCAGGCCAAAGTGATAGACGACCGCGGCGGAGATGATGATGCCGGTCGCATCGCCGGCGACACAATGCAGTAGCGACCCGGTCGCCTGTTTCCAGTGGGGCGCGATAAAGGCGTCGTGCGTTCCGGGCAAGGGTTGTCGACAGGACAACAGGTAAATGAATAGGCCGACAGGGCCAGTGTAAATCACGACCAGAACCCAAGCCAATTTCATGACACGCCCCGTGGGCGTATTGGTAAGCAGGTCCCAGACCAGAAAGACCAGCGAGGCCCCCGTGAGCAGGTACCAGACGGCCAGCGCGCCTTCGATGGGAGTGGACAATTGCGTTTCCTTTTTGAACTTGATTGGCGGCCCCGTTACGAATGTTTATAAACGGCAGCCACCGAAGCTCAAGACTGTTTTTGGTTTATTCTGACACCTTCCACATGTTTTCATGAGACGGGCCGACCGCCAACGTTGGGGAGCCTTCGGCCCACACGGCGATACGGCTAATCTCGGAATCCAAAGGAGACAAGCGGAGCGCCTCCAGTAAAACGGGCGGGGGGGTTCAATTGTGCAAGACGAATTTCTTGCTGATTTGCAAATTGGGGACAATATTTTGGTGGTGGAAACGAACAGAGGGAACAGGTTGGTTGCGGGAGGCGGCCGAGAGTTCAACGAAAGGGGTCCGATGGTAGTCGCCGTAAAGTGTGCGTGTGGTAAAGGTCTAAAGCTAAACGAAACGCATGCGGGCAAGAGAGTAAAATGCCCCGCTTGTTCGCAAATCCTTCGAGTGCCGTCCCCGCAAACCTCGGCAGCACCGCACCAGGCCGCCGGTCGGAACCTGCAGCATTCGCAGACTGCGCAGCAGGCCAATTCCCGCAACACGCCTGCCAGCAAACCGGGCTGGCAGGCTGGGGGCAACTCTTTACTGGCAGCAGTCGGATTTGCCGTTCCCCAAGGATTGCCGGCCGTCAACAAGGGAGCCAAGATTGCGATTTATGCATACATCGTTTCCATCGCTGCTCCCATTTTGCTGATGTTCATCGGTTTTCTGGTGCCTGGCATAGTCTTGCTCGTCCATGTTGTCTCCGCCGCATGCATGGTTGCCATCTTGCTTGGATATTTTTGTTGCCTGCAAGTCCCGGAGGAACCCAAAGCGAAGCTGCTGATCATGATCGCCGGCCTTTGTATACTGTTAGGCACACTGGGTGGCCTTGGATGGACTGCTGTCGGCTTTACGCCGATGATGGTGCTACCCATCTCTATCAGCGTCCTGTTGCAATCTGCTTTCCTGGCTGTCTCCTTTGCCAGCTTCGGTTTGTTTCTCCTGTTTATCCGGCGCATCGCTAACTGGCTAAAACAAAGCAATGTTGCGGAGGAAGCGATGTTGTGCTTTTATTTACTGATCGCATTGACCGTGTTAACACTCATCGCACAAGGAGCTGTGACATTTACAATGAAGGAGAGTTGGAGCATCGTGAAAAATGCTGCACCGTCAGTTAAACAGCAACAATTGATGGATCAAGTTGAGCAGATGAAAAGGGGAGACGAGCCGCTGAACTCAGAAAACATTGCCTCCCTGATGGAAACGATGAAAAAGCAGTCGCAGGACTTAAGCAGGTCAGCCGCCAGCATGAGTCCGGCCGTTGGCAGTAATGGGCTCGGATCCAGTCCCATTTACATAATCTCGTTTGTGCTTGCGGTCGTGAGTTTGGTGCTGACGCTCATTCTCATAATCCGGCTGATCACCTTGATGGATTTGATTGACTTTCGGTTGCCAAGCAGAAACCACGGGGCCAGGCCTTATCGCCCTGGCCACCATGCGGGCCGGTAGCCTGGCAGCGCACAAAAGCCGGCTAGCCGGCGGCTCCGAGACGGTCGTTGTTCAAAAGACGAACGAAACGAGTCCAATCACAATGAAAGCCGCCAGGAAAATCCAGCGACACCAATAATCAACCCGGACGGCCGTGGCCAACTTGCCCCGCGCCATCAGTCGTCCCGTCCAGATCGCTTCACCCAGGACACAAAATACCAAGATCGAGGCGCCCAACATAAAGCGGTCCAAGCGGGTCATGTAAGATACCTCGGGGACCATGTTCCCGATCAGGAAGCGGTAGGCGACCAGTGTCAAAATCGCCGTGTAGGCCACGCTGATCTGGGAGCTGCTGTTGGAGGCATCGATCCAGAAAACGGCCCCCGACATTAATATCACCAGGCAAAGCGGGATGATCACTTTCCAGTAATAGTATCCCTGTTTGCGATGTGCCGTAAACACATAGGCGGCACCGGCAAATTCCTGCTGGGCCGGCTGAAAGAAAAACGGGTCGTTTTTCCAATGACCCGAGAACCGGTCCCAGCCCACCACACTCCACGCATCGGATTGACCCGTCTTCTCACGATTTTCCACCAACCGAATCTGTTGGGGAGTGTTCCCCGGGGTGATCAGCTGGATCGAGAACGTCTGGTTGTCGAGCGGGAAATTCGAAAGGTCGCTGGCGTGCCAGATCTCACCAATGTAGCGCTGCAGGTATTCGACTTTGCCCCCTTCGGTAACGTGCAACACGGCGGGGCGCGTCAACCGAATATTTTTGTTGGACATCATCTGCAGGTTCGGCGCCCAGGCTTCTTCCAGCGGAATCGTCTGGCCAGCCTTGCTCGCCAACCGCTTATCCACCCAGCGGGCCGAGAGCCCAAAATCGATCGTCACGGTCTGCTCCGAATCATCGATCGAAAGGACGTCCAGCAGGTACAAACCCAACGAGACTTCGACTGGCTGGCCCGACGGTGGGGACTGGTCATCGGCAGCCGCCGCGCCGCCACCGGGCAAGAGACTGAAAAAAAACAGTCCGCAAACCAAGACCCGGCACAGCCCCTGCCGCAATAGGTAAGCCATCCGCTCCAGGCCCTTTGTCATCAAGATGCTCCTTTGTGAAGCAGGCACCTCAAACCATTGAAGGGGTGCCTGTTCGTAATTGCCCCGGCTGAACCAATCTCCTCTTGCAACCCAACGGACAACCAGGAAAAACGGGTGCGAGCAGTGCCGGCCGGTTTGCTAAGTCTAAAGACCACCCTGTCGAGCGTCAATGTGCGGGCCCAGGCAGAAAGATTCGTGTTCAATTTGAACGGATATTGAAAGCACTAAAGACGCGCTGCCACTTTTTTTGTGGCCGATCCCAGCGTGCCACTATCTGCTGGCTAACTGGACCTATTCGCTGCGGGGAGACCCGGGCCCCTGGACCGGTTTCTGTTCTCGTCGGTGTTTGAGTAAAAAGTCGAGCGCGATGGCATCCGTTTCGTCCCGCAAGTCGCGGCGCAGATGGTGACCCTCCCCTTTCACCTCACACAGTACGACTTCGATCGCTTCCCCGTTGGAGTACTTACTCAGGGTCACCGCTTCACTTGGCCGGCTGATCACCGGCTGGGCGGCGCAACCGTTAAACGTTCGCCAGAGGTCGATCCGCTGGGCGGCCGAGTACATGGTGACTTTCGGATTGGTCGACCCGTGAAAACTTTTATCCTGATCGCCAATCACTTGCAGGATCGAAACGGGCCGGGTCGGGTCGGCCGGCGTGTGGGCCCCCTTGACCATCCCGCAGCTCATCGGCGCAAACGCGGCAAACAGGTCGGTCTGTTTGGCCAGGCGGTAACAGAACAGTCCCCCGCTGGAGTGTCCCGTGGCATAGATGGACCGGGGGTCGGCGACTCCGGCAGCGATCAACCCCTTCGCCACACCCGTCACCAGCCCGACGTCGTCGTGGTCGACGGCGTGGAACTGGTCCATGAAATTCCACTTCGCCATCGGCTGAACCGCCTCGCAGCTGACGACCACCAGGTTGCGCGGGTCGGCATGGCGACTCCACCGTTTGCTCTGACCGTCTGCCTTGCCGCCGGCGCCGTGAAAGCAGAACAGGACCGGGTAAGGGCGACCTGCTGCCAGCGACTATGGCGTCGTGATCAACAACCGGCGGGATTGGCCGTCATGATCGATCTGTATCTCGTTCAGCCCCGGGGAAAGTGAATCCAGTGGTGAATCGGCTCCGTCAGGGGATAGCTTGTCCGGTTGTTGATCGTCCGGTTGTTTGTCCTCTTTCTTGTCGTCCAGTTTCTTATCATCTGCTTCCTTATCATCTGACTTATTTTCGTTTTTATTTTCATCCGCCGCCTTGAGAGCGGCGAGGGTGGCGTTGAGACCTCGCTGCGTTTGCTGGGTAAGCGGATGTTCATCACCGAGCGTGCGACGGCGG
>JABACA010000390.1 GCA_014237975.1 Mariniblastus sp.
CAGCCACTGATCGAGCAGGCCCACCAACACGGACTGACGGTCACTGGTCATCTGGGATCCGGTTACCGCAACTCGGTCAATCCACGCGACGCAATCGTGATGGGAATTGATCGGGTTGAACATTTCCTCGGTGGCGACGCGATGCCGGCAACAGACTCGGCCTACCAATCACTTCAGAGCATTACACCGGACATGGCTGAGTTCAAGAAAATCGTTCAGCTCTATCTCGATAATAAAACCTATTTCGACGCAACCATTACGGCCTATGGATATTTTGGCGAGTGCGGGGAAGAGTATGATTATTGGTTTGATGAGCGCGAACTGTTTACTCCCTATGTCCAACAACTGGTAAAGCATCGTCAGCCCGCCAAGCCGATGGAACTGTTTGAACGGATTTATCTCGCCAAGCAAAAAACAATTGTGGAGTTCTGGAAGGCAGGTGGACAAATTACGCTGGGAACAGATCACTTCAGTAACGGCAGTTTTCTTCCGGGGTTTGGTGCCCACCGCGAGATGGATGCTTTGGTACGAAGTGGTATACCAACAGGCCAGGTCATCAAGATCGCCACGATTAATGGTGC
>JABACA010000391.1 GCA_014237975.1 Mariniblastus sp.
ATATTGGACTGGTAACGACTAATATTGGACTGCCACAGGTAGATATTGGATGGTAGCTAATACTACTCAGCCAGTATCTTAAATATGATACCCAAAGAACAAAGGGAATTACAGGTAGCAATCATGTAAGCATCGGTATACGATCGTCGATCAGTGGAAAAGTCGAGGTATTTCAAAACTAAATCTCAATTAACAGATTAAAAGATTATATTCCTGTCATTCCCACAAAAAATGTATATATACGCTCTTCACTAATCCTATTAGCTACCTGCACCCACTGACATACCCATAGTTAAGCCGATAATTGCCTCTACCGGTGAAATAATCTGATTAAGTAGGCTCTTCCAAAAATTGACAAAACAGCAGTGTATTCGATATTCAAAAATCAACAGGTAAAATACTTATTGTTTTAGGTAGATTAATTAGTTATCAATGTAAAATTCTATAATTGGTATAAATGGCATGGTTTTTAAGAAATATTTACACATAGAAAAAATCAAAAAAATCCATCATATAGTTTTTAATTTACAGTCCAATATGTTAGTGACTAGGAATACACAAT
>JABACA010000392.1:0-308 GCA_014237975.1 Mariniblastus sp.
TTGGAAATGACGGGCATCAGGCGCGTATTTGGATCGAGCCCCTCGCGATTGAAGTAAGCCTCATTGTTCGGATGGAAGTTATTCTCCTTGGTGTATGGAACAACCTCGTAGTGCGTGTTAGTCTGCTCCATAATGTCTAGATAAGCAGGCCATTCGATGTTCCCAATACTCACTCGAACATGTTCTTTCAGGAAGGCCATCACGGTGTAGATTCCAGGACGACCACCAGGGAAGACCATGACGTTCTCAGGCGTAATTGAGGAATTGTATTGTGAGTTGTAGTAGTCTACGATGGCCTCGCGTAGCGC
>JABACA010000392.1:318-554 GCA_014237975.1 Mariniblastus sp.
TAAAGGGGGACCTCCGAATTTCTCCAATGGTGTTGTGAGGGGGAAACCCTGCGACCACGGGTGTGTGCCTTCAGTACCCATGAAACTCCCGAACGAGTCGCTAAACGCATACAGAGTCTCATAGATGCCCATTGGGGGGCAATTGTCAGACAGGAAAGACTCCACCGGTGACCCTTGGCCTGTCATGGCACTCTCACAAACATACCATTCTTGAGGTTTTCTTCAATAGTGCTCAT
>JABACA010000393.1:0-142 GCA_014237975.1 Mariniblastus sp.
ATAATTCCAAAAATATAATCGTTTTAGGAGCAGGACCATACCGTATTGGAAGCAGCGTAGAGTTTGACTGGGGTACAGTAAACATGGTCTTGGGACTGAAAAAACAAAAGACTGATGATATCATTGTAGTAAACTGTAATCC
>JABACA010000393.1:152-404 GCA_014237975.1 Mariniblastus sp.
AATAAAACCATGCGTTAAACAGATTGATACGCTTGCAGCAGAGTGGCCTGCAAAGACAAATTATCTATACATGACGTATGGTGGAGACTCTGATGATATAAAAATCCCAGATAATTCCAAAAATATAATCGTTTTAGGAGCAGGACCATACCGTATTGGAAGCAGCGTAGAGTTTGACTGGGGTACAGTAAACATGGTCTTGGGACTGAAAAAACAAAAGACTGATGATATCATTGTAGTAAACTGTAACCC
>JABACA010000393.1:414-552 GCA_014237975.1 Mariniblastus sp.
AATAAAACCATGCGTTAAACAGATTGATACGCTTGCAGCAGAGTGGCCTGCAAAGACAAATTATCTATACATGACGTATGGTGGAGACTCTGATGATATAAAAATCCCAGATAATTCCAAAAATATAATCGTTTTAGG
>JABACA010000394.1 GCA_014237975.1 Mariniblastus sp.
TGTCGCTTGGCCACCGGTTCGCTCGCGCGGCTCGTGGCATTGTCATAGGCACCGGCGTCGTCACTGTGGGCCTCCCAGTATACCATGTCGCCCGGTTGAAATTGATTCGCCTTATAGGTCATTCCCGGCTTGCTACCTAGGTTGCACGTGTATTCGCAAAAGGCGCCGTTCATGATGTAGCTGGTCACCTGATTCTCCCTTTGCTTGAAGTTACGGTGTGACCTATCCTTGACGATGTAATCCATCGTGCATTTTAGGATGTTGCTATTGTTATGGTAGTTCCACAGCTGACTTTCGTGAACGAGGTCGCGAGCCGGGCGGCCGTTGGCGCGCCTGGTGTAGGCCCAGTTGGGCAACCCTATCGTGCCGGAGCACCAACCCGGGTAGGGCATGTAGTCTTCGGCATCGTTTAGGTACATGGCGGAGGCGATGCTAATTTGCTTCATGTTGTTGATGCAGTTGGTCCGCTGGGCCTGTTCCTTGGCCTTCGCCAGTGCCGGGAGCAGCATGCCAGCCAGGATGGCGATGATGGCGATGACGACCAGCAGTT
>JABACA010000395.1:0-285 GCA_014237975.1 Mariniblastus sp.
ACTTGAGTGAGTGGGAAAATGTGGTCAGCATCATGAGCGAGCCGGAGACAGAGGTCACCATAGCGATGGTCGGTAAGTACGTGGCGTTGGCCGACTCCTACAAATCACTGTCAGAGGCGTTGGTTCATGCGGGTATCCGTAACGAGTGCAAGGTAACTGTGCGTTATGTAGACTCAGAAAACCTTATCGAGGGGGGCAGTGAGTCATTCGATGGCGTCGATGCCATTCTTGTTCCGGGGGGATTTGGTGGGCGAGGTATAGAGGGAATGATTGCGGCGGCCCGAT
>JABACA010000395.1:295-547 GCA_014237975.1 Mariniblastus sp.
CAATGCATAGATGAGTAGCGATGCGAGTGGGCGTTCCGCGAGTTGGCGACGGTCTGTGTCGCATGTTTTCTTACATGTCCTCCGTGCTCCACGGAGCTGACAAGCGATTGCAGCTAGTTGCGGTGATTGAGTGTGCGCGACACCAGGCGGGCCTGACCGGCGCGCACAGCACGGAGTTTGCCTCCGATTGCCCGGATCCGGTGATCGCTTTAGTCACTGAGTGGATGACAGACCACGGCTTGGTCGAAAAGC
>JABACA010000396.1 GCA_014237975.1 Mariniblastus sp.
TCCTTGAAAGTGAATTGTGGCTGATGTTGTTCGGGAGACGTTTCTTTTTCGGACTTTGGTTTTGGTTCCTCTTTTGGAGTCTCTACGGCTTTCTTCCGGGCTTCGGTCAGTTCCTTCTTCACTGTCTCAACCTCGGTCCGGACTGGATCAAGACGGTCCTTTTGCACGTAATTGCGCGAGGCAGGAGCGTAGGCATAAGCCGGTAACTTCACAGGTTCGACTGAAGGCGCAAAATCGGCCAATATTCCCGGGACGCCCGGTTCCATGATATGGGATTTGTCCGGGTTCTTTGGGTTGCCTCGAATATGAAGGTGAGTGGGTACGTCGAGATGATCATCGAAGACACGAGGTAGTCCATCCTTTTCTAAATCGGTTTCGCCGGGAACGGGGTCGAGGCGGACCTGATGAGGTTCGAAGATGGCCCGGAACCGGTAATAGTCTTCATGAGTGATGGGGTCATACTTATGATCATGGCACTTGGCACAATTAAGAGTCAGGCCGATAAAGGCCTTTGCTGTATGTTCAATTGTAGCGTCCAGCCAGGT
>JABACA010000397.1 GCA_014237975.1 Mariniblastus sp.
ATACGAGAAACGGCTCGGGCAATGAGTGCGTCCCGCCGCCCACGGTCACACGGCTTTCCTGCATGCCCTCCAACAGCGCGGCTTGCGTCTTGGGGGGCGTTCGATTGATCTCATCAGCCAGCAGCATGTTGGTGAAAATCGGGCCACTTTGGAACGCAAACGAGCGGTGTCCGTGGTCCCCTTCGGCCAACACCATGGTCCCGGTGATATCCGTCGGCATCAGGTCGGGCGTGAATTGGATCCGTTTAAATTCGAGTGACAAGGTCTTCGCCAGACTGCTGACCATCAGCGTTTTGGCTAGCCCTGGAACACCAGTCATCACACAATGCCCCTTGGCAAATAGGGCGGTCAGGACTTGGTCGAGCACTTCGCTCTGTCCGACAATGACCTGTCCCACTTCCCGCAGTAGAAGCCTGCGCGTTTCCGCAAGAGCCGCTACCAACTCCACAGTATCCTCCGCCAACTCATCTTCAAAGGAGCTGTCTTCGGTCGCGTCGCGTGGCGACAGGTCGATCGGAAGTGAGATCGCCCCATCGTCAG
>JABACA010000398.1 GCA_014237975.1 Mariniblastus sp.
TATGATTTTTGGGGAAACCAATTCTGTCAGCAAATTTGATGGAGAAAAAATGCACTTTATGCCTTAATTGTTTTTTTTCGGAGTCAAAATATTTTTGTTCGCTTCGTGGCGCAGCGGAAGATTTACCGACAAGTTGTCGCGACATTATTTCGTTTTCTACAAAAACAATAATTTTTAAGGTATAAGGGGTCGTCCGTGGCCTAATCGATATAGTGGTTGTACTACTAATATCTACAAGCTGGACGCCTATGCTGGAGCGCGCGGGTTCGATCCCGAGTTGCGCCAGTATGCGTCTAGGGTGCCAAGTCCCTGCGGATTGACGGTGGTTTATAAAATTTCCCCACCATTAAACTTGGCAAGTCGAGATATCGCCTGAACCGAACTCGTTTGACCGTCTTCTGGTTTAAGAATATTCCGGAATACCTCTTCTGTTTACTCGTTTTGGCATATTCTTATTCCGGAAGATATTCTGTCTCTTCTGTTTTTAGACCGGAACAAAGATGGCGGACCAAAACGGCGACCAAAACAGAGTAATGTTT
>JABACA010000399.1 GCA_014237975.1 Mariniblastus sp.
CCTGATAGAAAGGGGCTCTATATTTTTAATGGACTGGGGACAAAAGGATATCTTCTGGCTCCGCTTTTATCTCTTGAAATGGCAAATCACATACTGTACAAGGCGAAGCTCAATAAAGAATGCTGTGTCTCTCGCTTTTATAAAACCTAAAGACATAATAAAATAGGTTAATTATCCTGTATCCTTTGAGATATATAATGTAATTTTGCCCATCATGCAGCACATACGTAATTTTTGTATTATTGCCCATATTGATCATGGCAAAAGCACGCTCGCCGATCGCTTACTCCAGGCAACTGGAACTATTTCCGAAAGGGAAATGCAGGATCAGGCTTTAGACAATATGGAATTAGAACGTGAGCGAGGAATTACCATTAAGAGTCATGCGATTCAAATGAATTATACGTTTGGTGGGGAGGATTATGTTCTTAATCTCATTGACACCCCTGGACACGTGGATTTTTCCTATGAAGTTTCAAGATCTATTGCAGCATGTGAGGGGGCCTTGTTAATTGTAGATGCTTCACAAGGA
>JABACA010000039.1 GCA_014237975.1 Mariniblastus sp.
TTCAACCGGACTACTGTCTGCCTTTGAAATCAGGCTTGGCAGGTTCGATTCCGCAGTCGTATCAGATGATGGATTCATTTCCGTGATTGCGTCGGTCGGATTGATCTTGGCAACGGGTGTGGGTGTTTCATGACCTGCGGTTGCTGGATTGTCGCAGGCGTTCAGTTCAATAGGTTCGACAGGGTTTTTTAGCATGGTATCTTTCGTGGATATAAATACGCATCGTGATCGTAAGCCGATGAAAAAAATTCTGGCTTGCCATGCTGGCGGCGGACAGGTACGCACACTTAGCAATGAATCACGTCGCAGGATCATTTCGCAAATTCGCGACGCTGCTTCGATCACGTGATCATTTGAGCGATCCGGCTAAGGGTGTCGCGCAAATCGGTGAATCAATGAAGACTTGCCGCTTTCAGAGCCGATTCCGCAATCTTGGTGCGGGGCTGCTGTAATTTTTCTT
Organism: Mariniblastus sp.; assembly: GCA_014237975.1. Classification (GTDB taxonomy): domain Bacteria; phylum Planctomycetota; class Planctomycetia; order Pirellulales; family Pirellulaceae; genus Mariniblastus. The sequence continues at coordinate 461 of JABACA010000039.1, forward strand.
GTCAAATCGCCTTGGGATCGCATTGACAAAACACGCTTCCAAGAAAAAAACCGTTTGCACCCTCTCAAGGGCCCAAAAACAAGCCGGTTTTTGGATCGCGTTGGCTCAAGAAGTGGCCAGCTTACTGGATGAGGGACGGAATCGATAGGCAGAAAAATATCAAAAACCAGTCATTATTTGGCATAATGATGCATTTCTGCCGATGGCTGGGATGATCCTGCCAGCCCTGGCAAGTCGCGTCCGATTCCCGTAGAAACGGCCGCAAAGTCCTGTTTTCAGGTCTTTTTCTATCGAAATTGCCTTGCTGCTGACGCGGGAACGAGTGTTTTACCAGTTTATGGTCCGGTAAATTTGTTGTTTTCTTGCCGTTTTCTTTTACAAAAGTAATTGCCCCCACGAACGGGTCAGATACATTAATCAGAAGATGTGGCCACCTAAAAGTTTTCAAGTTCAGGCCACACAGACACTACTCAGTAAGGTTTTAGATTAATGGCTGAAGGCACAATCAAAAGATTGACGGACAAAGGATTTGGATTTATCGACACGGGTGGAAGCAAAGACTTGTTTTTTCACATGTCGGTACTGGAAGGCGTAAGTTACGATGAGCTTCGAGAAGGTCAAAGAGTAAATTACGAAGAAGGACATGGCCCTAAAGGTCCATGTGCTGAAAAAGTTACATCAGCAGAATAATCGATTGTTTCGACAATCTTGATTACAAAAATTGCCGGCGATTTATCGCCGGCTTTTTTTATACGGACGGGACCGGCGGTCCAGCGCATGCTCGGCAGATTTTTGTCGCTGGACATTCTTGCACCAGCCCAGTTTAATCTTTGCGGAATTCGAACACCTGACAGGTGAGTGACGACTTTCCTTGGGTTTGTGCTTTATTGTTGTGGATCATCATCAAACCTTTGGAGTCTTTGATTATGAGAATTTCTCAATCAATTTTTGCAAAACTGATTTACCTGGCCGTATCCCTTGGGGTGACTGGTATTGCATACAGTCAAACGGTCGACCGGGATGATCGTTTTCCGAATTTGGTGGAGCAACGGGCTGCCAAGCAATGGATCACCGATAGTGCATTCAAGGCCGATATCAAGTTCTTGGCGGACGACCTGTTGGAAGGACGAGGGCCCGGAACCCGAGGTGATGAATTGGCGCAGCGCTACATTATCTCCCAGTTCGAACAAATTGGCTTGCAGCCTGGTTCTGCCGATGGAAGTTGGGTCCAAAAAGTACCGTTAGTGGGGGTTACGACCAAGCCGCCGAAATCGATTACATTCGAGCATGCGAACCAGGATTTGAAGCTGGAGAACTACGAAGACTATATCGTTACCAGTGGCCTGCCCAATGAAGTATCCGGATTTAAAGATGCCGACTTGGTGTTTGTCGGCTATGGCATGCAGGCCCCGGAATACGATTGGGACGACTTTAAGGATGTGGACGTGCGAGGCAAGGTCTTGTTGGTCATGAACAATGACCCGGCAGACAGGCCAGATATGTTTGCCGGCCGAACGCGGCTTTACTATGGACGTTGGGACTACAAATATGCCAAGGCAGCCGAGCTGGGGGCGGCCGGTGTGTTCATCATTCACACCGCGCCATCGGCCGGTTATCCGTACCAGGTTGTTCAGACGTCGTGGACGGGCGAGCAAATGGCCTTGGGTGGCCCGCCTCAGGGTCGGTTGCCCATGGAGGGTTGGTTGACCGAGGAGGCCGCCAGCAAAGTCGTGGCTTTGGCGGGAAAAAACCTGGCTGAACTGCGGGCAGCTGCCGAGAAGCGGGACTTCCGACCGGTTCCACTCGATACCAAAGTATCCGTTGACTTGAAGTGCCAGGTGCGGCAGCGTGAAACGGGTAATGTGTTGGGCTTGCTTCAAGGGACGGATCCGGAGCTCAGCAAAGAGTGGGTTGTCTTTATGGCGCATCACGATCACATCGGCATGACGGCTGCCCGTGATGATACGACCGACAACATCTACAATGGCGCGGTTGACAATGCATCGGGAATGGGCATCCTGTTGTCGATCGCTCGCGCCGTGATGAGCTTGCCCGAATCAGATCGGCCTAAGCGCTCCATTCTGTTTGCAGCGGTCGGTGCCGAAGAACAGGGATTGTTGGGTTCTGAATTCATGGCCCGCAACCCGCCGGTGCCAGCCGGCTATTTGGCGACAGTCCTGAACATCGATGGCATCAACATCCTGGGGCGAACCGAGGACGTGGTAGTGATTGGTAAAGGCAAGTCGGATATGGATCAGATTATTGAGCGCCTCGCTCGATGGCAGAAAAGGGTAGTCGTGGGTGATCAGTTTCCCGATCGTGGCTACTATTACCGCTCCGATCAATTCAGCTTGGCCAAAGTGGGTGTTCCGGGAGTTTATCTTGGCTCAGGTGTTCATGTCATCGGTAAACCGGAAGGTTGGGGCAAAGAGAAGATGCGGGAGTGGACCGAGAACATCTACCACCAAACCAGTGATGAATTCGACCCGGATTGGGACCTTGGAGGTGCGGTGGAAGATGCGCGGTTGCTGTTCTATGCCGGCTTGCAGGTTGCCAATCAGAAAAAGTTGCCCGCGTGGACTAAGGGGGATGAGTTTGAAGCGGCCCGTTTGCAGGCTATCGGCGAGCGAGACTCGAAGTAACCGATTCAACTCAGCCAATCAGATCGATTAAGCCGTTTTGAACAGGATTTGTCGAAACGCGGGTAGAACGTTTTTTCATTTGGGTGTTTCTTCCTGTTCTGTTCGGGGCGGGTTTTGCGAGACCGACGGTTGTCGGTTGGCCTGGATGGATTTGACCCGTTGTTCGAAATTTTCGACGGCGGCCCGGTCCTTGAGAACCTCAATGTCCAGAGCAAAGCGAACGTGCTGGTCGGCAGCCAGTTTGGGCACCCGCCCTTCGACCCGTTCTACCGAGCGGTTGTACGGGTAGCCGGTTCCCGGTTCGAGTCCCGTCACATAGCCATCGGCCTCGGTATCCGTGTTTTTCCAAAGGGTAAAGTATGGCAAGGTCCCGGTGGCGTACTGGATGCCGGCTCCCTGGCTGCCATCGGCGTTTTTCAGCATGACGGCCGTTTGCCCGGTCGCATTGGAATGCAATCTCGCGCAGTACACCTGTTCCCCGTAGTCGCGGGTTGGGCCGAGATAGGTGGCATAAGTCGAAAGATCCTTGGCGGCGTAGGCATCAAACGGGGCCAGCGTCTTGATCGGTGCCACGAAGGTAGCACCCTTTTCCAGCAGCGGACGTCCGAAATTGGTATGGTAGATCACCTGGTATTCCTGGGAGTATTCGCTCTTGTTGACCAGCAAGTCGTTGATCTGGATCGAATGGCTGCCCGGAACCGTGGAAACCTCGGTCCATAAATCGAACTGGGAAAACTTGAACATCCGTTCGCTGACTTTACCGCGCACCCGAATCCGGTGGGGTGGCTTGGAGTCGACCGCAACCGAGACATCGTGTGCCGGGATATTCCCGATTCGGCCATGCAGGGTCAGCATTTTTCCATCGTCTTCGCCCGGGTGCCCGGCAAAGGCCACACCACAGCGCACCATCAACTCATTAAACCCTGTCAGCCAACCGAGACCGCCATGATCGTTCAGATCGATATGTTGGGGATGGACCATTTGCTTGACGGGCGATTGCCAACCGAGTTCCAGGTCTCCACTGACCACGTTGTAGATGCTCATCCCGCGGGTGGGGATGATCGTGAATCGAATCGCGCCATTATTGACCTCGATCAACTGAACACCCTCCTGCATCCCGCCATGCAGGGTCTGCTTGAGAACCCACCAGTTGTGGTCGGCAGGGAAACCGGACCGGGGCTTCAGGGGAACGCCGTCCGTTTCTGTCTGGAGATCGAACGTGAACGGAGCGCCGTTGGGCCGCTGGCCCTCTCGGGGGACGTCATCCCAGGTGAGAGGATCAGTCGCTGGTTCCTGGGCTACGGCAGAGGTCGGTACCATTGCTGTTAGCGCCAACATACAGATGAATAATGGGAGTGTGATTCTCATGATATTTTTCCAGTGACCTGTTTTCGACGTTGAATGGTTTTAGACGGCTTGATCCGTCGCAGTATTTAATTGTTGAATACGGACCTGATCTCTTTCCAACTGACTTCACCTTTTTTGATCCGATCCAGCAGGACGGCCAGTACGATGACGGACCCCAAAACAATCATCTGGGTTTTGTCGTCCATATGAACCAGGTTCATGCCATTTTGGATCACGCCAATGATGAAGGCTCCAATCAAAGTGCCGAGAATTTTCCCTTGCCCGCCCATCAGGCTTGTGCCACCCACCACGACCGCAGCAATCACGGTTAGTTCATCCATCATCCCATAACTTGCTTTGGCGCTCCTGAGCTGGGAACAGACGATGACCCCACCCAGTCCAGCCAACAGACCACATACCGTGTACACGATCAACAGAATCCGTTTGACTCGCACCCCGGACAGTCTGGCCGCCTCTTCGTTTCCACCGACCGCATAAATCTGGCGTCCCAACGTGGTGCGACTCATCACAAAGTAGGCAATGGCATAGAGCGAAAACATCAACCATACGGAGATCGGGACTCCGAACAGATAGCCCTTGCCAAGCATGTCAAAGGATACGGGAATTTCATGAATGGTTCGTTGGTCGGACAGTACATTGGCAATGCCTCGTATCAACAGCATCATGGCTAATGTGACAATAAACGGGGGCAGCCGAAAAGCGGCGATCAACAGTCCGGTGAACAAGCCGACCAGCGCGCATACTAAAATGCCGGCCAGTCCACTACACCACAAACCGAATAGATCTGCCTCCTTGCCACCAAAACAGTCACGAATCATGACGCCCGTTACCACGGCCGAAAGGGCAATCAGGCTGCCGACCGACAGGTCGATGCCGGCTGTGATAATCACCATCGTCATTCCGATGGCAATAATGGCAATGATGGTAATGCGCTGGGCGATGGTAACCAGGTTGTCCGGCATCAGGAAATTGGGCCAACGGTAACTGGCAGGTTTGATTTTTTGGGCGGAAGACTCAGCGACAGGGTCCCATTTGGCGGAGGCAGCGGTGCAGGCAATCACATCAGCGGGGTGCCCTGATACGGTGGCTTGTTTCAGCGCCAAACTGACCTGTCTCGGCCCCGATTGCACCACTGCAATCACCGAGTGGCGTTTGGCTAATTCCTGTTCGATTGACTGGGCAAACTCGACATCCAATTTGCCCTGGGGCGTAGCGATCAGGACATTGCGGGGTGATTCAATCCGGTTGATCGACTGGGCGACCTCTCTGCCGGCAGCAGCTCCCACCAACTGCTGATGGTCGACCGTCACCATGCTCAGGATAATCATCAGGAACAACAACACAAAGATCATGCCGTAGTCGTTTACGAATTGGCGCCAATTCGAGATGTGTTTTGAGGGTTGTTTCATGGTCGACTAACCTGCTGCCAACTCCATGACTTGCTGCTGGGTCGCACGGCGAGGATCGGTGATTTCACCCGTAATGCGTCCCTGTTGCATGACCAGCACACGGTCCGAGATGCCGAGTACTTCTGGCAGTTCGGAGCTGATCATGATGATGGCCATTCCCTGTTCGACGAGTTCATTCAATAGCTTGTAGATTTCATACTTGGCCCCCACGTCAATCCCGCGAGTTGGCTCATCCACGATGATCAGTCTGCAACGACGCTGAAGCCACTTGGCGAGGACCAGTTTTTGCTGATTGCCACCACTGAGTTGACCAGCCAATTGTGAGCCGGATACCATTTTAATCTGCAGTGTTTCGGCGTAATGTGCCAGCGAGAGGCGCTCGGTTCCTGTTTTCACAATGCCATACCGCGAAAGCCGGTCGAGGTTAGGCAGGCTAAAATTTTGTTGGATCGTTTGGTCGGTGATCAGTCCCTGGTTCTTGCGATCCTCCGTCAACAAACAGACCCCGGCACGAATCGCGTCGCGCGGTGAGTGGAATCTCACTTCCTGGCCGTCGAGCAGCAACCGGCCGGAATCAGGTGGAACGGCCCCAGCGAGCAAGTGCGCCAACTCGGTCCGGCCCGCGCCCATCAACCCTGTGATGCCCAGAATCTCACCGGCCGCAACGGTGAAGCTGACGTCAACGACCCTGTCGGACCAGTTTAGCCGCTCCACTGACAACAAGGTTGAACCTGGCACCTGTGGTTGTTTTGGAAATTCATCTTCGATTGGGCGACCCACCATCAACTCGATCAGGTCGCGGCGGTTGGTCGAGTGAATATTGCGCTGGCCAACGACTTTCCCGTCCCGCAGAACGACGACGCGGTCGGTCAGTTCCAGGATTTCATTCAGTCGGTGGCTGACATAGATAATACCAATTCCGCGCGACTTCAACTCGCGAACCACATCATGCAACCGTTGAACTTCCCGAGGGGTCAAGGTTGCTGTTGGCTCATCCATCACGACAATTTTTACGTCCGTTACGAGTACCTTGGCAATTTCAACTAGTTGTTGTTCGGCAATGCTCAAAGCGGCAACCGGGGTGTCGGGATGGATGTCGGCTCCCAGGCGGTCAAACAGCTCGCGCGTGGTCTTACGTTCGTCCTGTGAACGGATAAGTCCAAACGAATGGGAAGCGCGGCCCAGAAACAGGTTCTCCCGAACGGTCAGGAATGGAATCAGGTTGAATTCCTGATAGATGATCCCGATCCCGTGTTGTTGGGATACCAGGGGGCACGTCAGCCGGACCGGGTTGCCTTCGATCTCCATGTGCCCTTGATCTGGCTGATTGGCACCGCCCAGTGTCTTGATCAATGTACTTTTTCCAGCACCATTCTCACCAATGATGGCCAGCACCTCCCCGGCGAACAGGTTGACCGAGACATCAGTCAGCGCCTGGATACCAGGAAACGACTTCGAAATATTGCTCATCCTGAGGAGTGGAGTGATATTCGTTTTCGACATGGACCGTCTACAACTGGACAGGAATAAACGGGTTACTCTTCACTCAGTTCGGCATCGGCCTTGGCATCCGCCTGGAAATAGAGTTCGGGCGGGATCAGATGAGTGGGGTTAATCTTATCACCGGCAAAGTATTTTTTTATGTACATGGCGCTATACTGGCCCATCAGTTTAGGGAATTGAATGGGATCGGCATAAATCCGGCCGTCGCGAATAGCAAGCTTGCCAATTTTTTGACCATCGAAACCGATGACTTTAATCTGGTCCTGCAGTTTTTCTTCCTCGATCGCGGCGACGGCTCCCAATGCTGCAGGGTCGTTGATGGCAAAGATGCCCACCAGGTCGCGGTTCGCTTTTAATGCATCTTTGGTCTGTTTTTGGCTGGCTGATTCTTCTGCTTTACTTGGCAGCTGCGCGACGATTTTGATCTGGGCATTTTCATTTCCAGGTTTCTGATTGTGACGATCGATCACTTCCTTGAAACCTTCAACCCGCTGTTGACACGATTCGGCCTGTTCATAATCCAGGACCAGGATGTTTCCGCCTTTAGCATCCAGCGCTTGGATCATGGCATCACCCGCCAACCGCCCGCCGGCCAAATTGTCGGTGGCCACGTGGTTTTCAATTTTGACATCGGGGTCCAGACAGGCGGTGTCGGCTGTAAAGACCGGAATGCCGGCCTCGTTGGCATCACGGATAGGCGCTCCAACGGCATTGGCATTGCAGGGTGTGATTAACAGTGCGTCAAACTTTTGAACCACCAGGTCCTTGATCTGTTTAGCCTGTTTGTCAGCGCTGTTATCACCTCCAAACGTCGTGACTTCGAACGAATCGCCCAGCTCCTTTTGGGCTGCCTCGGCCAAGTCCAAAAAAAACGGATTCACGGTGGTTTGCACAAGGATGCCAACTTTCTTCTTGGCTGTCTCTGACGAAGCGTTCTGCTTGTCAGATGTTCCACAACCCAAAACAAAAACCAAGCACATCATTATGCCAAATTGAAGCATCTGACGCATGTGTCCATATCCCATAAACTTCATCATGAAAAAGTACTTGCGTATCCTAACATAGAATACGGCCCGCTTCACTTGTTCTAAAAAACCTGTTTTAAACAGTATGGCAGCTGTGGTGTTCTTGCCCCTTAAACCGGCAGTTTTACTGGTGTAATAGTTATTGTGGCAGGTGTTGAGTATCATGGTGTTTGCAGTGACCTCTTTTTGCGATTTGGAATTATTGATGATTGGGCGTTCAGACAGGACGAGTTTGCTCAAGCCACTCACTTGGCTGGTCACGGCAGGGTTTGCCTTGACCGGTTTTGCGTCCGTCTTGGCTCAATCGGTGGACGAAGAGTTCTTTGAAAACAAGATTCGTCCGGTGCTCGTTGAAAACTGTTACGGTTGTCATAACAGCCAGGATGAAGCGCAAGCCGATTTGGCGCTCGACTGGAAAGGGGGAATCCGTGCCAGTTCAGCCAACGGGACGGCCGTGGTCCCTTTCAAGCCGGAGGAAAGCCTGCTGTTGTCCGTCGTTAACCACGAGGTGAAGGGGCTGGAAATGCCCGAAGACGGAGCCAAGCTTTCAGCCGAGGAGATCGCCAACCTGACAACGTGGATTGCCCAGGGGGCAGTTGATCCACGGGCTGAAAAACCTAACAAGGAACAGCATGCCAAGGAAACTTCTTGGACGGAGACGTTTGAACGCCGAAGACAGTGGTGGAGTCTACAGCCTCTTAACCGCCCTGCCTTGCCGGATGGACACGGCTGGTCCGATCACCCCATCGACCGGTTCGTAAACAACAAGCTGCGCGAAAACAACCTGCAGCCGGCACCGGTTGCTAACCGTCGGACACTCCTCAGGCGCTTGTCCTATGCATTGACGGGGCTCCCGCCAACACCGGAAGAGATCGAGCAGTTCGAGACAAACCCGGATCCCCGAGCGTACGAAAAAATGGTCGACACGTATCTGGACTCTCCGAGATTTGGTGAACATTGGGCGCGGCACTGGATGGACCTGGTCAGGTATGCCGACTCTCATGGCTCCGAAGGTGATCCGGCGATCCCCAACATATATCAATACCGTGATTACCTGATTCGGGCGCTTAACAAGGATGTTGCCTATGATCAGCTGGTTCGAGAGCACGTTGCCGGGGACCTGTTGGCGCAGCCACGCGTCAATCAACAGCTGGGCATCAATGAGTCGGCGATAGGCCCAGCCCATTTTCGATTGGTTTTTCATGGGTTTGCGCCCACCGACGCGCTGGATGAAAAGGTCCGTTTCACGGATGATCAGATCAATGTCCTGGGCAAGGCATTCCAGGGGCTGACCATTTCCTGTGCCCGTTGCCACGACCACAAGTTTGATGCAATTAGCCAAGCTGACTATTACGCACTGTTTGGAGTCCTGGGCTCCTGCCGACCGGCGATGAACGATGTTCGCCAGGAATCTCTACAGCAAAAGAACAAGGTGGAATTGGTTGAGATCAAGCGGCAATTGAAAAACGCCCTGGCGGAACATTGGTTAAGCGAGCTGAATGAGATTCCGGGCCGCCTGAACTCACTGGCCAACGATCCGCCGGAGAAGGAGCAAGCCGCCTATCAGAAAGAATGGAAAGATCTGTGGCAATCCGCGCAGGCCGGCGGGAAGTCAGGCCAGGGTTTTCGTGAGAACTGGGAGAAGATGGCAAGCGCTTGGAAGCGACGGCAGAAAAAAAACCAGGAATCGTTTCTCACCGGGAATCAGCATTGCTGGGACCTGTCTCAGGCAGATGATTTCGAGACGTGGTTCCCACACGGTAACAATCTGGGCAGCTCGCCTTCGATAGCGGGTGATTTTTCTGTTGATGTCACCGGCGATCGGGTGGTTTCGGCTATCCACCCGGCAGGCGTTTTTTCCCATTCTCTTTCGACGCTGCACCGAGCGGTGCTTGGTTCCCCGGCCATCCGCGTCGATCAGCCGCTGCGTGTCTGGTTGAAATTGAGCGGCGGCGGTCAGTCCACGGTCCGTTACGTCGTGCAAAACTATCCCCGCAGTGGGACGGTCTATCCGATTCAGAATATTCGGCAATCGGATTGGTACTGGCACAGTTTTGATATGAAGTACTGGCAGGGCGATGATGTCCACTTCGAGCTTGCTACCTCCCAGGACGCACCGTTACAGGTAGGCAACCAACCTCGCAGTTGGTTCGGAATCCGTGAGGTTGTTGTCCGGCCCTCCGATCAAGGCGCACCTCCCAGTCCTGACGGCGAGTCGCTGCAATTCCTGTGGCGTGAACTGGAGAAGAATCCCCCCCAGACGGTCGAAGAACTTGAGCAGCGCTATCAAGCGGCCATTCGACGGGCCATTGAACTGTGGCACAAGCAGGAAGCTGACAATGCAGCGAGTCTTTTTCTGAATGCGTGCATTCAGAACGGTTTACTTTCCAATTCCGCCGATCAGGTGTCGGCTGCCAAACCATGGATCGCCAAGTATCGGCGACTGGAATCTGAAATACCGGCCCCGTTCCGAGTTCCCGGCGTTTCCGAAGCGGAGCCACGCGATCAGCCTCTGTTAAATCGCGGGGATCACAAACAACCCCTGGACCCTGTGCCGCGCCGTTACCTGTCGGCCGTGGATGGCCAGCCTTTCGGTTCGAACACAAGTGGACGGCTGGAATTGGCTAACGCTTTGGCGAATCCCGGGAATCCGTTGACGGCCCGCGTCATATCAAACCGCTTGTGGCACTGGCTGTTTGGGCAAGGGATTGTTTCCACACCTGATAATTTTGGGAAACTGGGAGACTTGCCCTCGCACCCGGAATTGCTTGACTTCCTGGCGACTCGATTGATCGATCAAGGTTGGTCGATGAAACAGTCGATTCGATTTATTGTGATGTCCAAAACCTGGCAGCAAAGTTCGGAATCTGGCGAGCGGGCGAGCGAGATTGATCCTGCCAACCGATTGCTGTCGCATGCTAACTTGCGGCGGTTGTCGGCCGAAGCGATCCGTGATTCCCTGTTGTTTGTTTCAGGTCAGTTGGTAGAGCAGCAATATGGTCCTGGTTTTGCGGCTAACAGGTTCAGTCCTCGCCGCAGCGTTTACATTCGTTCGAATCGCAATTCTCTTGACGCCTTTCTGCAAGTGTTCGATGCGCCCGTTCCGTTTGCTACAACGGGCAGACGAAGTGAAACAAATGTTCCTGCTCAATCGCTCACCCTGATGAACGATCCCCAGGTAGTTCGTATGGCCCGGCTGGCCGGTCAACGAGTTCAGGATGTTTCTCACCTCAAGAATGATGAACAGCGAAGGGCGCTACTGTTCCGGCAGATTGTGGGTCGTCCATGTACGGCTGATGAAGCGAATTTGATGTCAGATTATTACGAGAGTACGATCGGGAGGAATCGAGACCAACGAATAGTGCGGAGTGAGACCGAAATCGAGCTGGAACGGGTCAACCAGAAAATCGGGGCCATTATTGAACCGGCCAGGGATAAATTAATGAAGAACCAGCCTGCTTCCGGTACAGGCTCCGAGTTGCGGCCGATTGCCCGCTGGGATTTTTCCAAGGGTTTGAATGATCTGATTGGAGGGTTGCCAGGCAAACAGGTTGGAGAGGTTGTCGTCAGCGAGACGGGTCTCAAGTTGGGGGGCAAGGGATTTGTCATGACGGATCCACTTCCGTTCGGCTTGAGCGAGAAAACCTTGGAAGCCTGGGTGCAGGTAGGCGATTTTAATCACCGCGGAGGAGGCGTCATCACCCTCCAAGATTTACAGGGTGGTGTTTTTGATTCGCTGGTTCTGGGGGAACAGGAGCCAGGGCATTGGCTGGCAGGTTCGGATAATTTCCGCCGTACTGAAAGGCTGGGCGGACCGGCTGAAACAGCCCGTGATGGCCAGCCCGTAATCCACTTGGCGTTGGTTTACGATTCCGAGGGGACCATTCGAGCTTATCGAAATGGCAAGCCATACGGGAAAGCTTATCGGAAAAGTGCGACCGTTTCGTTTGCTTCCGGTCAAAGCCAGCTGGTTTTTGGTTTGCGGCATGGGAAGCAGGTCGCCGATGGAAGAATGTTCCGAGGGAATATCCTGGAGGCGCGACTTTACGATCGTGCCTTGACGGGTGAGGAGCTTCAATCATCGTCGGATCGCCAGACATTTGTTAGCCACGAGTCGATTCTTCAATCACTGACTCCGAGCCTGCGAACGGAGTTGCAAGAGCAGCAGGAAAAAGCGGCTCAATTAACCGCCCGGTTGAATCGCCTTCCACCCGGTGAGAACCCAAGGGAAGTTTGGACACGGCTGTCACACGCTTTATTCAATCTCAAAGAATTTATTTTTATTGAATAGGTTGGTTACCATGAAAAACTCAATCAGCCGCCGACAGATGCTGGCCCAAACATCAACCGGTTTTGGATTGATGGCCTTAACGGGTTTAATGGCCGATCGTTCGTTCGCCGTCGACAACGGGATGGATGAATTGTCTCAGACGCATCACCCTGCCAAAGCCAAACATGTGATTTTCTGTTTCATGTCAGGGGGAGTGTCCCAGGTCGATTCTTTTGACCCCAAGCCCGAACTGAAAAAACTGGCCGGCAAGCCGATGCCAACACCCATCGAGCGTACCCAATTCAATCAGAACGGGACGGTCATGCCAACACCGTTTGAATTTAGCCGTCACGGAGAAAGTGGACTGCCAGTCAGTTCGATTTTCCCGCATCTCGGCAAGGTCGCTGATGAGTTGGCCGTCGTGCGTTCTATGACCAGTAGTGTCAATGAACATGCCCAGGGAAATTATGTGATGCACACGGGTTTTCCTTTCATGGGGCATCCCAGTGCGGGCGCTTGGACCAATTACGGACTCGGTACGGAGAACCAGAATTTGCCCGGCTTTGTTGTCTTGCAGAGTGGCGGTGCCGTTCCGCCCCATGGCGGCGTCGGTCTGTTTAGCAGTGGTTTTTTACCGGCGACCCATCAAGGTTCCATTATCCAGGCGGATAAGGAAATTGCGGTCAGAAATATTCAAGCATCTTTGTCGCCGGGTGACCAGCAGAAACAGCTGCAACTGATCCAGCAGATGGACCGCGATTTTGCAGGTCGTATTCGTCAATCGAGTGTGGATGCGGCGGTCAAGAATTATGAAACGGCTTACCGTATGCAGACGGCCGTTCCCGATCTGTGTGACATCTCCGGAGAGACCCGGGCCACGCGGGATCTCTATGGATTGGACTCGCCGGATCCGGCCAAGGCAGCCTATGCCCGGCAATGCCTGCTTGCCAGGCGGCTGGTTGAGAGAGGCGTGAGATTCGTAGAACTCAGTTGCCTGACCAAGGGGATTGGCGCGGGCGGTGCACCTAACCCTTGGGATCAACATGGAGCGTTGGAAAAGGGACATAGTGCCATGGCGAATCAAGTCGATCAGCCGATCGCGGCATTGATTCAGGACCTTAAAGCGCGGGGGTTACTGGACGAGACCTTGATTATTTGGGCTGGAGAATTTGGTAGAACACCGTTTTCACAAGGGTCGGATGGACGGGATCATAATCCATTTGGTTTTAGCGTTTGGATGGCCGGTGGCGGTATCAAAGGGGGAACCGTCTATGGGGCTACTGATGAGCTTGGGTACCGGGTGGTGGAAGGAGAAAGTTCCGTTTACGACCTGTGGGCGACAGCCTTGCACCTGTTGGGACTCGATCACGAGAAATTGACGTATCGCTACGCCGGCAGAGACGTCCGGTTGACGGATGTCTACGGAAATGTCCTCACCGAAATCATCGCCTAGTCGACGTCAAATTGTCGGGCAGTGATCGAGCAGAAATTGAAATTGGATTGCCAGTCAGGCTTGACTAGCTGCGCGAAACAGATGTTAGAGCATCAGCATTTCTTGTGATTTATGATGCCAGTAGTAAATTTTTTGAGTGGTTTCCATTCAGCTTGTACCGCGAACCGTTTATCAGGTTTGGCAACCCATCGTTAATTTTCGACCCGGTTTTCGTTGTGCTTTCTGCTGTTTGCCTGAGTCGATCACAGAGTGACCGGTCATTCTTTGACGGGCCAAGGCGAGTGGGAGCGCTCTCTTGCGAACGGTCGTATTTTGATACGATGTTCTCGCTTGCAGGCGGCTTGGTAACCTGCTCTTCATGTCAACACATCTGCCGGTGATACAAGTTGGAGGTGTGATCAGCAGATTGTTTTAAAGAGGTTTTGCTCTGAAGACTCTCGAACGTCGAATCGGCCTGAGTGCGGTCATTGCCATTAGCATTAGCGCGATGCTGGGCAGTGGAATATTCGTGCTTCCCGGTCTGGCGGCTGCCAAGACGGGCCCGCTGGTTTGGCTGGCCTACTTGGTTGCCGGGTTGACCGTTCTTCCGGCTGCGCTGTCCCAATCGGAATTGGCAACGGCCATGCCTACATCCGGCGGTTCCTATGTTTACCTGGAACGCACCTTCGGGCCATTTGCCGGAACCATATCGGGAATTGGACTTTGGCTTTCGCTGTTACTGAAAAGTGCCTTTGCGCTGGTTGGCTTTGGGGCTTATCTCAGTGTCCTGATCAATGTTCCTGTGATACCTGTTGCACTAGTGTTTTTAATTGTCATTACACTTCTCAACATTATGGGTGTCAGTGTAATTAGCAAGCTTCAAAAGTTGATTCTGGCCTGCGTTTTGACCGCCTTGCTTTTGTTGACCATCCAAGGAGCCAGTTCGATTAATCCTGAGTTCTTTGACAAGGGACTTTCCAAGGGTTTTGACGGGTTCCTGGCAGCAACCGCTTTTGTCTACGTTTCTTATGCCGGAGTAACGAAGATTGCGGCGATTGCCGAGGAAGTTAAGAACCCGAATCGAAATCTGCCTTTAGGCATCTTGATCTCCTGGGTCACTGTCATGTTGATCTATGTTGCCGTCGTGTTCGTACTTGTTGGAAATGTATCGATGGAAGAGTTGACGAATCCGGGGGGGGATTACAAACCGGATTTGCATCCAATTTATACTCTGACAGAAAGAGTGGCTGGACCGACCGCGGGAGTGATTGCTGCTATCCTGGCGGTCGTCACCATGGTGTCGATGGCCGTAGCCGGCTTGTTGGCTGCTTCGCGTTTTCCGTTTGCCATGAGTCGAGACAAACTGCTACCGGACCAGATCAAACAGATCAATACATTTTTTAAGACACCTGTGAATAGCATTGTGTTGACGGCTGTTGTGATGGGACTCAGCATTGGATTCCTGCCTGTCGAACAAATTGCCAAGTTGGCCAGTGCCTTTATGATCCTGGCATTCATATTTGTTTGCGGCACGGTCATCGTGCTGCGTGAGATAGCGAGTTCGTGGTATAAGCCCGGCTTTCGTTCACCCATGTATCCCCTGATTCAGATACTCGGGATAGTCAGTGGTGTCATCCTGTTGATTGCGATGGGTCTAACCAGTCTGGTTGCCCTGGCGTGTACGGTGGTTGTCGGAGCCATATCCTATTTTCTTTATGGTCGGCAACGAACTAATCGACGAGGCGTGCTGAGTCGAATGGGTCGGCGAATGGATCTGGTTTCAGAACCAACGCGGCAGCCAACACCGCTGCTCGACGATGAACTACCTACCGAAGCAGCCGTAGTGGTGCCGTTGTTCGGTACGGAACGATCACCAGAAACGCTCGTTGAAATGGGGGCCTCGTTGGCGCATGGTCGAAAGCTCGAAGTTCTGCATATTACGGCAGTTCCGGAGCAAGTTCACTTGGCCGATGCACTCGATGAAGACCAGCATAGCGAGGCACTGAGTCGCCGAATTCTGGCGATGGCCGAAGCTGAAAACGTGAAATTGAAATACGACAAGGCCGTCTCTCGTGATATCGTACATACCATTCACGAAACCGCAGCCAGGCTGGATTGTGAATGGGTGGTTATGGAGGCGGCGTCGCGACGGAAACTTGGTGTTGCCTTTCAAAATCCGTTGGGCTGGTTGCAGGATCATCTCTCCTGCAATCTGGCTGTTTTTAAAGACGCGGGGATTCGCTATATCCGTCAGATCCTGGTGTTTCCGGAGCCAGGCCCACATGATTCACTGGTGGTTACCACGGCCGATCATTTGGCACAGGTTTATGATGCCGAATTGAATTTTATCTGTTTTGTTGCTGACGATCAGGATCTACACAACACCCAGGCTCGCGGTGACTACGTTGATCAACTACGTGATTTGTGTGTCAGTCCGACCAAGGTATTAGTGGTTCAAGGCGTGAATGAACTGGAAGCGATTCAAAAAGCGACGTCGGCCTTTGACTTGATGATCATGGGCGCTGCGCCCAATCGTACCTTTGCCGCGCGGTTGTTGGGAACGCCCAAAGACCGGCTTACCCGCCGCGCTGAATGTTCCGTGTTATGGCTAAAGACTCCAGCGCTGCAGACCCATGAGCCGTTTGATGTCGAGCATATGCCGGTCGAGCAGGAATTCAATCTGCCAAGTTTTGTGAATCCTGAGCAAATTCGAGTCGGACTGCCGATCTCCCAAAAAGAAGCCTTGTTCCAAACGGCGACTGATTTATTGGCCGAACACTATCCTGGGATCAGCCCGATTGCGATCAAGTCAGCTCTGTGGGAACGCGAACAGCTGCAAAATACGTCGGTAGGTGGAGGTGTGGCGATTCCCCACGCAACCCTGACACGGGCCAAGGATACGGATACGGCTGTCGCCATTATGACAACGCTGGAGCCGATCGATTATGGTGCCGGCAATGAAAAAGTCGATGTCTTTTTCTTTACTACCGGTTCACCCGACAACCGCCAAACACATCTCAAAATCCTGGCAGAGATATCGAAACTTTGCCTCAATACGGATTTTGTCAAGCAGGTCCGGGAAGCCCAACACCCTGATCAGGTATTGAAATGTTTGTGTGATTGTCTGAAAGACATTCACCCTGACGATCAATCTTAAGATCCCGGAACCACTGCCGGCCGTGTCATTCACTTCGATAGGCGAGCAAACGCAAGGCGTTGCCAACTACCAACAAGGTTGATCCCTCGTGAAACAGAACCGCAAAACCCAATTGCAGTCCAAACAGGGTGGCCGGTACCAATACGGCTACCATGCCGAGACTGAACCACAAGTTTTGACGGATGATCCGGCCAGTCTTTCGACTGAGACCAACGGCAAAGGGCAGTCTTGTCAGATCGTCTGCCATTAATGCAACATCGGCGGTTTCCAGTGCCACGTCGGAACCTGCAGCTCCCATGGCGATCCCCACGGTGGCGGCTGCCATGGCGGGAGCATCATTAACACCATCGCCAACCATTGCCACCTCCCGCTCGGCGCGCAATTTCTGGATGGCGGCTACCTTGTCCTCAGGCATCAGTTCACCCCATGCGTCGTCGATCCCCACGGCCATCGCAACCGAGTCTGCCACCGGTTGATTATCACCCGAGATCATGATCATTTGATCAATGCCCAGCTTCCGTAATCGGCTGATGGTTGCCTTGGCGTTGCGACGTGGTGTATCCATCAAACCAAGAACACCCAGGTAGCGAATGCCTTGCCGAACAATCATCGTGGTCCGGCCTTGAGATTCAAGTTGACGGACCTGTTGGACCAGTTCGACCGAGGGTTGATTGGCATCCATTTCTTCAAACAGCTTTAGTTTGCCAATGGAAACACAGGTGCCATTGACCATGGCCTGGATTCCTTGGCCGACGCGATTTTTCAGCTCCGTTGCCGCCGGTATGCTAAGCCCGCAGAGTTTGGGTTGCAGGTCGCGCACGACAGCTTGGGCGAGTGGGTGATCGCTGAGTGATTCCACCGCGATGACGTTGGCAAGTAGTTCTGTTTCTGGGATGTCGGGCTCACACAGGATATCGGTCAGTTGAGGTTGGCCCTGGGTTAACGTGCCGGTTTTATCAAAGGCAATCGCCCCCAACCGCCCCAGGTTTTCCAACGGTCCTCCACCCTTTACCAGGACACCACCCTTGGCGGCCCGGGCGACGCCGCTCAGTACGGCACTGGGGGTCGCGATGGCCAATGCACAGGGGCTGGCAGCTACCAAAACGGCCATCGCTCGGTAGAACGACTCGGCAAATCTCTCATCGACAAACAGGAAGGCAAAGTGGAGCAGGGCGACCAACAAAATCACTGCAGGGACGAAGTACTTTTCAAACCGTTTGGTGAAATGTTGTGTCGGTGATTGTTGTGATTCGGCTTCGTTGACCAGGGTAATGACACGCGCCAAGGTTGATTCATTGGCTAATTGAGTGACCTGAACTTGCAGGGATCCACTTCCGTTGAGCGTGCCAGCAAACACACGATGTTCTGCTGATAATTTGGATGGATTGCGGGCAGCGAGAACCTTGTCTTCGACCGGTCGTTTATCGACCGGCACACTCTCACCCGTAATCGGCGCCTGGTTCACCGCGCTTTCGCCCTGAATCACGAACCCGTCGGCTGTGACTCGTTCGTTGGTCTTGATGATGACGGTATCACCCACTCGGAGCTCTTCTACTGGTATCACCAAGGCCTCATCCTGGCGGAGGACGGTAGCAACATCCGGTGCCAGATTTGCGAGAGATTTAATGGCATGACGCGCCCGCCCCATGGCGTAATGTTCCAGCGCATGTCCCATCGAGAAAAGAAACAGCAGCAACGATCCTTCCGCCCATTTTCCCAGCGCTGCGGCCCCGATCGCGGCAACTAACATCAGGAATTCAATTTCAAATCGGCCTCGTAAAGTACTTTCGATCACTTCACGTAAAAAGAAAACGCAGCCAAACAGATAGGCCAACAGGTACAAGGCAAACGAAATCCAGTTGTCACCGGAATAGAAAATACTGATCAACCAGCCCAGCAACAGGGCCGCACCGCACAAGATTGCAAAGATCAACTCCGTTCTTTCACCGAAGATTCCGCCGTGCGAGTGACCCGAGTGGTCAGGACTATGACATCCTGCTTGATGTTGTGATGGTGGGTTGGACATGGGTTTGATTTTTTTGGTCCGTTTGGCCGTCAGTTCCCTCTACAAGATTGTCTTGAAGGCTTGGTTAATCACAACACCGTATTTCAACATCCTGTGAAAATAATATTGTTTCTAAGGGAGGAGGACGATTTCGAGGATCTTTGTTTGACCCGGATGGAGTGAGGTACAAAGAAGCAATTTACTATTCACGGGCTTTGTAGTTACCATCCCTTTGCCTGAATGATGAGCCTGAGATCCTTGACCACGGCAGGCATGGGCGATCGAGGCTGACTTCCTGGGGGAAGCCTGCTAAAGTATATCCGATTGGCTTTCGGACTGACCATTGAATGGGTTGGCGAACTGACGGAGTTGTCTTTGACAGAAACAGTGCAACATTCTGACGCTTCCCCTTGGCGTCGATCGATCGGGGTGGATTGTCTCGTTTATCTGGTGTTTTTTCTGTCCGGTGCGGCCGCCTTGATTTATGAGATTTCCTGGGCCCGCCAAGTCGGGTTGTTGTTTGGTCACACGATCCACGCGGCCGGCGTCGTTCTGGCAAGCTATTTTTTTGGGATGGCCGTGGGTTACCTGGTTGGGGCTCGTTGGTCCACTCGAGTGGCTCCCATGTACGGCTACGCGATCGCCGAAGCGGTGGTAGCGGTTTGGGCATTCTTGATTCCCGTTCTTCTGGGTTGGTCCGAAGATTCTTTTACAGCCGGCCTCTTAACCCATTCTTCGTTTCCTCTACAAACCTTGTCCCGGGTTTTGTTCAGTTTTTTGCTTCTGTTACCAGCCACCATCGCATTGGGCATTACCTTGCCAATGATCGCGATGGTTTGTTCATCCTATGGCTCCGGCCAGCTTTCAGATCCTCGCAATACCATGCGGGTTACATGGGCCTATGCCGTCAACACGGCCGGCGCGCTGTTGGGTGTTCTGGTGGCGACGTTTTATCTGCTGATTACCATTGGCGTAACGACCAGTAGTTACCTCGCGGCGGGACTTTCCCTGTTATGTTGCCTGATCGCATTAGTGATACAATTCGCCTTCTTGCGTAAAAAACCACCACAGGAAGTTGCCGGTACCGATCGACAGCAATCGCTTCCAGCCCGGCAAGTCCTGATGACCGAAACAACATTGGCGCGGAGAGTTCCTGCCTGGCCGCTACTCGGGCTGGCTGGATTGTCCGGGTTTGGAACGTTAGGTCTACAAGTCTTGTATACACGAATGTTCTCGCTGGTTTTTCATAACAGCAGCTACACGTTCGGCATTGTCATATCCGTCTTTCTGGCGGCACTGGCATTGGGCGCTGCAATTGTCGGAGGGTTGCAGCGAAAAATCGATGCGTGGCGCCTGGCGGGGTGGGTTACGGGACTCGGGGCCATTGCAACCGTAATCTCAGTGAGTGTTTTTGTTGGCTGTACCGACCTCGAGTATTTCCGTTATGGCAGGTCGTTCTGGAGTTACGTCGCTGGCGCGTGCGGATTGGTCACGCTGGTTGTGGCGCCACCCGTGTTACTGCTGGGCATGTTACTTCCACTGGTATGGAGATTGGAGGGAGGCCAAGCGGGTAACGTCGTCGGTTGGTTGACGGCGATCAACACCTTGGCGGCGGCCGTGGGGGCTTTGTCTGCCAGTTTTGTAATGCTGCCTTTGTTTGGACTGTGGGAGTCGTTTATTGTGTTGGCTGTTCTGTTTGCCGCTTGTTCGGTGGCGCTACTATGGAAATGTCTGAATTCCATCTGGTTCTGTTCCGGCTGCCTGGTGTTTGTATTTGCAGCTTGGTTTGCAATACGTTACCCGGCGGATGTTGAGGATGCGCTTGGGAAAAGTAGAGGCGAACAGCTGATCCAGCGGTGGAATTCTCCGTATGGTTGGATCGACGCCGTGCAAGTGGAAGGATCGGCTACCTACAAGATCCGTCAAAACCTTCATTATCGGTTTGGCAAAACGGGGAGTAATACCCGTGAATTTCGTCAAGCTCATATTCCGTTGATGCTCCACTCGCAGCCGAGCGACGTGCTGTTTATGGGTTTGGGAACGGGGCTGACAGCCGGAGGGAGTATTCCCCACGAAGCTGTCCAGAGGATTGATCTGGTTGAGCTCATTCCAGAGGTAGTGGAAGCTTGTCGTCTGCTGGCCGAACATAATTTCAATGTGATTGACCATCCTCGCGTCCAAGTGTTTGTGGATGATGCCCGTCATTATCTCTTGGGTACGGACCGTCGTTACGACGTGATCGTCTCCGACCTGTTTGTGCCGTGGGAAAGCGAATCCGGGTACCTGTACACGGTGGAACATTACAGGGTGGCCAAGAAACGATTGAAACCGGGCGGTCGATTTTGTCAATGGTTGCCACTGTTTCAACTTGGTGAAGGTGAGTTCGAAGCGATCGCCGACAGTTTTTCGAGTGTGTTTCCACATGTAACAATCTGGTGGGCAGAATTGGGTGCCTCAAAACCCGTGGTTGCATTGATTGGCTCGGACGAACCGTTGCAAATCTCAAGTGATCAGGTTGATCGACGACTTGAGGCGTTATGGCAACGGATGGGGAGAACGGATTCTGTGATGGAGGACGTAGACAGATTTTGGGATTTGTATCTCGGTGATTGGCAGACCCGCCCCCATGTCAACTTGAATACCGATGAACATCCACGTGTTGAATTCATGACGCCCATCAGTAATCGCCAACGCCAGTTGATTTCGTCGCGCGTTCTGTGGGATTATTACAACCGGGTCCTCGGTCGATTGACCAGGAAAGATGCGGTTTTGGTCGATCATCCAACTCCCTTGATGCCTGAAGACCAGCAGCGAGCCCGACAACGCATCATGATCTTCGGAAAATGATGTCTGTGTCGTTGAATGCCTGGGTTTTCCTCGGATCTTGCCGTTCTGTTTTTGGTTCCCATCAAGGTTTTCGAAAAGGAAAACCAAACCAAGACCAAAACCGGTTTGTGATGGACTTCTCTTTTTGGATGCCGCTTAGGTTCGCCAGGATTTGGCGCTGAGCATGGTCGATCGAAAAGTAATGTTCAAGCTCCTTCCGATCGGCGTCAATTTTGACTTGATTCTCCTTTATGCTTTGCTCTGCTGCCTGAACTATTGTATCACGATTTGCAAATTCTCTTTCCTTGGTCAAGACCAACGATTGCCATTCGGTTTGTGCCGCCTTTAATTCGGCCCGTTCCTTGTTGAGTTGTTCCTGAGTTGAAAACAGTTGTTCCCTTTCCAGATTGGATGCGCTGGCTGATTGAGCGTGGTCGGCCTGCTGCTGGTGCAGCTCGGTTTCGCGTTGTTCCAGCTGAAGGGCCGATTGTCGCAGGCGTTCCTCGGTTTGATCCGTTTTTTGTTGGAATGCTTCGCGTTGTGCAGCCAATTCGGCTGTCTGCTCGTCAATATTTGCCTGCCGCTGCTCAAGTTGTTCCTGGGCTGCCTGCTGTTCTGCCTCGGCCGCCTGCTGTCGTTGGCGCAGTTGAGACAGTTGCCCTTTTTCCTCCGCCTGGTCTTGGGTTTGTTGTTCGACGGCTTGCTGATCCAAAGTGATTTGCTCACGATCTTTTTGCAGCGCCTGGGTTGCTGCCGACAGTTCTGCCTCGCGAGCTTCGATCCTCTTTTCCGCCTGATCGAGTCCTTCGCCCTTTTGGATGGCTTCCAGATGGATTACTTGAAGCTCTTGTTCACGCCTTTGAGAGTCCAGCTGATGATCATGGGTCAACTGTTCCAGTTCTTGAGTATGTGTTTCGATTTGTTTCCGTTGCTCTTCAATCTGTTGGTCGCGTTGATCGACGGAACGAAGTTGTTCTTCCAATTGTTTTTCGGTTGCTGCAAGTCGTGCGGTATTTAACTCGAGAGCCGTTTTCGTTTCTTCCATTTGGGCCAGCAAATTCTGCTGGGACTGACATTCTGCCTGCAGCGTGGCTATCTTTTCCTGCAGGCTGGCAATTTCTGTTATGGATAGAGCCAGCTCCTGCTGGTTCTGTTCCAGTTGAGATTTCGATAACTCGTTTTGCTGGATCAGCTGGTCTTCTGTTTCTCGCGAGTTTGCCTCGCGAGTTTGCCTGTCCAGATCCTGTTGACCAATTTGTTTCAATGCTGAATCCAATTCTGATTGCAACTGTTGGATTAGCACGTGGTTGTCTTGCTGAGCAGAGTGTAAATCTTCCATCTCTCGACGCGCCTGCTCCAATTCGGATTGTGTCGAATGCAAGTCGGCCTGAGCATTAGATAAATTGGTTTCGGATTGACTCAGCTCTTGGAGCAGCACTTTGTTTTTTTCAGCACCTCCATTTTCACTTTCGGCCGACAGATGGTCTGACGGCGTCAGGGTTCCAATCGGTATTTGGTTTTTCGCAAGGCGCTCCAGCGGTTGCTGGGGACTGTCCCGTTCGGTGATTTCAGGAAACGGACCCGATTCAGTCAGTAACAGCGAACCCGAATCGCTGGAATCAACATCCGCCACAGCCGGGCTATGCGAAAATTTCAGGGCGGTGGAACTGTCGGGGTGGCTGGTGGTGGGAGAGCGACCCATGCAAACTTCGATCTCGACGCGACCAATCTTCAGACTTGAACCATCCTGTAGTTGCGCACATTCGATCGATACGTTGTCTTTTTTCGTTTTGCGAGTTGAGTGAAAATCAACAATCCAAAGTCGGCCGTCTTGCTGGTAAAAAGCGCAATGTTCCGGTGAAACGGAACGCGTGGTGAATTGAAACTTGCAGGATTCTCGCCGACCAATCACCGCCAGCGATCTGTTCAGGTAAGGCCGGCCGATAATGGCCCCGTCGGATTTGCATTGAATCAATGGAAAGGGGCGTTGTGCCGAGTGAGCCAACAGGCTTGTAGCGGGTGGCGGTTGAGGCAGCGCCCGACCGACAAAACCCAGTCTCACTTGATGATCGCCGACGGGCATGACCTGGTCTGGATTCAGCCAAAATCCTTGCTGTTTTTTTTGTTGGCGTCCATCGACAAGATCCAGAATGTGAATCCCTGCGTCGGTCGCGAGCGCGAACAGTTGCCGCCTTGCCACCTTGACGCCGTCTAATTTCAAGTCGGCTTTTGCGTGGCTGCCAATCAAGGCAAAGGGCTTGTCCAGGGCAACAGTCGTCGGGCCGTCAGGTCCGATGATTTCGGCTCGGATCCGGTTGGAGGTCCAATATTGAGTGACAGTTTTGTTCACGATTAATTTTGAAAATCAATGCGCGGCTCATAAATCAAAAACAGCCAGGATACATCCAGGAGAAGTTTTTTTTCTTGATGGCAGGGGTACCGTGGCCAGACGTTCGCTCCGCAATAAGGTGTTGCACTTCCGGATAAATGGGGAAGCACCATCGGGTTTATTATGATCTGCTGGCGATTTCATTCAAGCAGCAGGCTGTATTCATCGCAGCTGGGGATAGCAGTGATGTAATGCTGCCATTCTAGATCATTCGGGAATCCGGTAGTAATGGTTCCGTCGACTAGCACGGTTGTTTTTTTCAGTTGTTTGGTGCCGAAAATTTCAATAATCAGCTCCGTTACCTGGTTATTGACCTAGGCTTTTTTAGAGCCTGGATGTGGTCCCGATGATTACACCAGCCACAACATCGACCCGTACTAATTCGCCGAACACCTTGATTCAAGGTGGGAACCACAAGCTGAAAAAGTGATTTTGTAATGTTTGAATCTGCTGTAACATTATCATTGCCGACTGACCCCATTAGTCAATTGAACCGGAATCGTTTTGAATTTTCGGCTGGCCGCCTGTCGAAACTACCGGGTCAATCAAACGTTGGAGTTGATTACACCGGCTTTCGGAACATGTTGTCCGGATCGGATCAACCTGCCAGTCTCAACTCGTCTAATTTGCGAAACGCAGCGCATGGTTTTGAGGGTTTTGCAAAGACGGTAAACGCTTTGCGATCGAGAATTCGCGTCGACGAACTTGTCTTTATCGATCGTTCGGTAGCCGGCTGGGGAAAGCTGTTGCTTGATCTGGACCAGCAAAAACAGAATGGCAGAAACCTTGACGTGGTACTACTGGACACCGATCGAAATGGAGTCCATCAAATTTCACGTGCATTGGAACGTTATTCGGATGTCCAGTCGGTCCATATTGTCAGCCACGGAAGTGCCGGACGCGTTCAATTGGGCAATGGCGAACTCAACGGCGCGGCTTGGCAAGGCTACATGGCCGAGTTGGGTGCCTGGGGTCAGAGTTTATCAGGTGATGCTGATATTTTATTCTATGGATGCAACCTGACGGCTTCCGCAGAAGGTCGCCAGTTGGCCAGAAACGTCCAGCTGCTAACGGGTGCCGATGTGGCCGCCAGTAGCGATGTTACAGGATCGGTGTTTGCCGGGGGTGATTGGGACCTGGAATTTCAGCTTGGCCAAATCGAAAGCACTGTTTTCCTCACTGCGTCGGCCCAGTCGGATTGGACTGGCACGCTGCAAGTCAATATTGACCAGGCCTGGCTCGATGCCCAGGGACCGGGTCCCTACTATCTGGACCAAACTGGCGAAACGTATGTTCTGCAAACGGATGTTGCGACTGCCGGTTCTGCCTTTGGCATCATTGCCGATGACGTGGTGTTTGATCTCAATGGTCACACGGTGACCTACGACAACGCGGCGCCCATATCGATTGTCAACCACAGCTTTGAGGCGGGCAGCGGGGCATCGGCGGATGGTTGGGATTTCACAGCAGCTCCCTCTGCGGAACGGTATCAGGGAGTTTGGATTGACAACGAGGTTTATGACGGCGACTATTCACTGCGGTTCGCTCCCTCGAGCGAGAACCAGACCGTTGTTTCCAGCTCGCTGGTGACTCTGGAAGCCAATACGACGTACTCGCTGTCAGGCATGTTTCACAAGAAAAACATCTCGAATGTGACTGTATTTGTTGAAATTGAAAATACTTCCGACGGGATGGTATATCGAACCGAGTACACCGGAAACAACAATCGTGGAATACAGTGGTTGGAAGAGGTGTTCGCCACCGGGAGTAGCAGCGATACCTATCAAATGAGGGTTGGGGTTGAAGGCGCATTCAGTGACAACCAAATATTTGTTGATGATATCAAGATTCAGCGAACGCGAACTTACGGCGTGGCCGTTGGTGTTTTTTCGTGGGCCACTGAAGACTATGTTGACTTCACTTCGTCTGGCTCAAGCGGAAATAGTGTTATCCGCAACGGCAATATTGTGCAGGGACAGGACGGTGGAACATGGGGGCACGGTTTTTACGTTAGACAAGCGAACGATACCACACTCGATAACGTGAACGTGACAGTAGCTGGCGCCAATTCCTCAGCAGTTTATTGGCGTTCAGGAGATGACGGAATCATTCAGAACAGCCAGTTTACGAGCAATGTTAATACAATCCTGAGTCGAGATAACAGTCATGGCGCGGTGGTCATGCAATTCCAGGGTACCTTCGCCAATAACCAGATCAATAATGGACCTCATGTGGGTCTGTTTCTTTCCCCTCAGGCTGCCAGCCAAGTCTACGGTAATACGATCAAGCTTAAGACAAAATATACCAATGCCTTTGCCATTTTTGCTCGCGGCCCTGGCACCGAGGTCTACGACAACCTAATCGATTGCGGTCACGCGGATTACGGATCACGAGGGATTTTTATACGAGGTACGCAAGGGACACGGCGCGTTTTTAATAACACCATCCGCGTTCAAGGTCTTGCCAATAATCAGGAATACGGCGGGGTGCAGATTGGAGGCACTTACGGAATTCAGATTGAAGGTGATAGTAATGCTGAAATATTCGGCAACGATGTTTTCGTTAATGCAGAGCAATCCATTGGATACGCGTTTCGTGCCAACGGGGATGTCGAAAATGTGAATGTACATGACAACACGTTTGAAGTCCAAAATAATGGATCACGAACAGCCATTTTCAAGTTTGCAAGCCAGGATTCAAACGGGCTAAACGTACATGATAACACCCTGATTACCAATGACGGTATTTTCGGGCATACGCAGACTACCAATATCGACCTCATTCGGTCCAATTTGCACATCACGCCCATTGAGGGAACTCGACTTTTCGAAGCGGGTTACGCACCAAATAGTTCTACAGCGTTGCATACATCCGTGCGACTGGTGGATACGTTGTTTGCCAACCAGGAATCCCGGGATGCGGTTGCTGCCGCCAGCTTTGTTTACTATTCGAGTTCTGGTCCGGCAGAACCGCGAGCCGAGTTTTCCGTTCTTTGGTCGACCGATTTTCTGGTCAAAGATCTCAGCGGAGGAGCGGTTGACAATGCGGCTGTCGTGGTGACCGACAGTGAAAATAATGAGGTCTTTAATGGCACCACGGATGCGAATGGCTATGCACAGATCGCACTCTCGGAACTGCATACGGTCGGTGATGTTAGCACCGTGTTTGGTGAGTATACCGTGACTGCCTCGAGCTCAAATGTAGAATCCTCGGTTAACTTTCTGGTCGACCAGCAACAGGCGGTTAATATCGAGCTCGATGTTGACCCGCCATCTCATGGTGATTACACGCTGATTTACAATGGTACGACCCTGTTTGTGGATGCGACCGATGGCCAAAACCAGTTTTACTGGTCAGCCGTCAGTCCCCTGGATTTTAATATCGACGGTTTTGATTTTACGGCAAACGAAGGAACGGAGAAGATCCATTTTCGCGGAGCTGCGGGGGACGACTCGGTTAACCTTATCGGTTCCACCGATGACGACATCCTCAACGCGACGGATGGTTCCATGGTTCTGACAACACCCGGAATGAAGATCGTCACATCGAACATCGAGTCAATCGATGTTCAGTTGGAATCCGGTTCGGACAACGTGTATTTTAATGGTAGCTCCGGCGACGATGCAGTCACGGTCTCGGCAGATGTGGCCAACTTTTCCGCAACGGACGTGACCATTACCGCCAGCGGGTTTGAGCGGGTTGTCGCCCGGGAATCGGCTGGCCTCGATTCCGTGTTGTTTCTCGACACGGCTGCCAACGAACGCTTTTACAGCTATGCCACTCATTCAGTGATGTTTGTGGGGAGCACCGTGTTGCGGGCAGATGGATTTGAGTCGGTCACTGGCCGATCTGAAAACGGCGGATGGGATATAGCAAAACTATTGGACACGGCAGGTGACGATGCACTTTATGCCAACGACCTGCTTGGCCGCCTGACAGATTCCGCCGGAAATGTTCGCGAGGCCCAAGGGTTTGACCGGACCATCATTACATCCAGCGGAGGGAATGACACGGCCGATTTAAACGGAAGCTCTGGAAATGACACGGCCCTCGGTGCTCTGGATTCCTTGATTTTCAAGGGGGATGGATTCAGCTACCGGTTGGACGGTTATTCAGAGGTGACCATGTCGAGCGGACTCGGCGAGGATGCACTCTATTTAAACGACACCCCGGGTGACGACGTCGTTCAGTTGCAGGATGGGAATTTGAGTTGGTCCGAATCCAGTCGCAGCCTGGTTGCTTTGCAATTCGAGACTTACGTCATCAAAGGTGTCGATGCGGGACAGGATGCGGTCCAGTTCGTGGGATCTCAAAATGACGATCAATTCTACAGTTTTGCCGGTACCGATGTAGCCTTCATGGTTACCAGCGGCAGCACTCTTCGGGCGACGGGTTTCGAACAGGTGACCGCTCTATCGAATGGTGGTAATGACAAGGCAGTCATGAAAGGAAGTGCTGGTTTTGACGATGTCACCATTTCCAGCGGGATGGTCGAGCTCACCAACACGGCAGGTGTTCAAAGTGCGTCCGGCTTTGCAGAAACCTATACCTACTTGGAAAACAACGGTGACGATAGTGCCACCCTGTCGGCGACCGCGGGAAGCGACACACTGGTTGGTTGCTTGGATTGGGTGCGATCCTATGGCAACGGATATTCCAATTTCATCCAAGGATTCCAATCTGCTACCGTTGATGCGGGTGAGGGAGCCGATACGTTTTATCTCAAGGATTCGGCAGAGGATGACCAGTTTGTGATAAGATCAGGCTTCACCTCTGCGTCTAATCTATCGCATTCCATCGTCTTGAACAATTTCGAAACACAGAATGCCACCTCCATCAATGGCGGCACCGATTCAATCCAGATGTTCGATTCCGAGTTCAATGACAATCTGTACAGCACGTCGAATTTTACTAGTATGCAAAACAGCCAGACGTTTCACCGCGGTAATGGGTTTGCCCTGGTGTCAGCATACGCCAATAACGGGGGTGTGGACAACGTCGAGATACATGGAACCGACGATCAGGACCAGATTGACCTCGAGCAAGATCATGGAAACTATTCCGGTGGTGGATTGGACAGGTATTTCGAAGGTTTTGACCACGCCAATATCTACCTGGACATGGCGATTGACACAACCAGCGAAAATGATGTCTGGTTCGGGTTTAATTGGATCGACGAGTAGATTTTCAGGTTGCTCGACATCGGGGTTCATTAATAACCAACAGTGTCACTCGATCAACGTCGTTTTTTAATACAGCAAATAAAAGCCAATCCGATGGACAGGCAGCAGCGGTCGGAAATTCAGGTAGATTTTGCAGACCATGCAACTAAGCTAAACATCTGTGCAATATAATTTGTTTTGACGCTCGCGATACCATGATCTCGCCTTACTCATTCGTGTACCCGCCTGCGAATTTGTTCGGTTTTTCCGATATGAAACGTCGACATTGAATCGCTGGCAAACCAAGGAATTGACCCGCCCGAAACAGAACTCGTGTTCATGGCAGCTTGGAACCGTTTGACTTGATTGGCTTGCCGGGTTCATAATTCATTGGTAGCTTCAGGCCTTCCCTCTTTTAATCCCGTAGATAACAGCGCTATGCCGAACCCAACCTTGGAAGAAATCTGTCACGATTGGCGGGCTCTCGATCGGGCTGAATTCGAAAGTGACGGCGGTATTGAACTGATTGGCCATGAAGCTTTTACGGCTGTCTCGGATGTCCAGCTGCGTGTTATTCCACGCGGAAAATTGGCGAAACTGCTAAATAAAATCTCCCACCGACTTGGCAGCTTGGTTTACGCCTTTCAATTGCTGCTGCGTTGTAAATCTTCCAATGTGCTGGTTGTCAATGGAGCCGCCAGAATCTGGTTTTATGTTGGGCTATTGAATCGATTCCTGTTTGTTCGAAAAAGAAAAATCTTATGTTGGGATATTTTTGTCGAGGTGAGTGAGGGTTGGAAGCAGAAAGTCATGGCCACGGCTATGAAGGGGATCACGCTGTCGGTCTTGTGGTCTGGTCCACAGGTTGCATCGCATGCCAAATTCCTGGGCATGCCTGAAGATCGCTTTATTTTTATTCCATTCAAGGCGAACCACACCAAAGGCCCTCGATACGATCTGCCAATTGGAAATTATGTGTTCGCTTGTGGAAATGGTAAGCGAGACTATCAATGCCTCACTGACGCGGTGCGCGGTACCGGAATCCCGGTGATTATTTGTGCGACCGACCCGACCGTTCGTGGAAAAATTGAAGACCTGCCCAACATCATAAAATTGGGTGCCACGGAGCCGGATTTCGCCAAACTGCAGGCCAGCTCGTGTTTCATGGTGATTCCCATGACGTACACCGGTTTAAAGGGGGGTGGCGAAGCGAATTTCTGCAATGGGATGTGGCATGAGAAACCGGTGATCGCCTCCGATAGCATTGCTGCCGCGGATTATATTATTGACGGAGAAACAGGCTTCATCGTTCCATCCGGTGATTCGGAGTTATTGCGGGAGCGCATTATGACACTGTGGAATGACCGCGAACTCGTTGAGAAAATGGGCCAGGCGGGCCAGCAGCATGTCGAAAAGAATTTTACTCATGCTGCCTTTGTTCGACGACTGATGCGGGCCGCAATGATATTGGGCGCCGAAGAAAGCAACGAGTCAGAGTGACCAACTCGCTTCGACCTGCTGCCGGATGAAAATAGGCCCCCATGCAAGCGGTCGTTGCGTTCGCTAAACAGCAATTACCGGTTCTGTAGGGAAACCGTGTTTATTTTCGATTTGACTTGCTGAAAGAACTCTCTGTCCAATAGCAATGCTACTGCCAGGTTAAGACTCAGCCCGATCATGCCAGCACAGAATATTCCCAAGTAGGAGTCGAGTGGCAGGTAGGCAAGTAAATAGAACCAGACAACGGCGGCCAGGGCCGCGCCGCAACATGGGGTAGCATAAGCTTTTTTGAACAGCTCCCACTTTGACACGTCGGTTGCTTTGCAGACGATATAGGCGACCAACAATGCTTGAAGGAAACTGGGAATGGCCGTGCCGACAGCTACGCCTTCAATGCCCCAGCGTTGAACCAGGGCAAGGCTTAGCCCAAGGTTTAAGGCGGCACACAATGCAGCTGCGCAGGCCAACGGTCGGACTTTTCCAATGCCGAAAAGCACGCGGGCAGAAACAGAATGCGCGAGAAACAGGAACAAAGGCAGAGATAAAATAATTAATACGGGCGAACTGATGACCTTAAAACGTTCTCCCATCCATATCCCGATAAAATCGGGTCCCAGAAAAATCAGGCCCTGGCTGATAAAACATGTTACCCAAAAACTGATTCGGGTCCCGAAAATCAGGAGCCGTCGAATCTCTTCATGCTTCTGTAGAGAATCAAGAACACTGAACCGAGGCGTCATTACCAGGGTCGCTGATCTAACAAACGACTTGGAGTACTCCACCATTCGAGCGGCAATCGCAAAATAGGTGACAGAGCCCGGGTCAATGCAGAATCCGATAACGATGGCATCGGTTTGGAAGGAGACCCTCGAGCTGATGGCCGCGATGAATGACCAGATGCTATAGTTGCCCACCTCGCGAAAGGTACTCGAGTTAATCGAGGCGAAGGAAAATTTCAAGCTCGGAATGGTGTAATGAGCGATTGCCATCAGCGTGAGATGATGTAGTAGTGAAAAGACGGTTATGGAAATCCCAATCGCCACGATGCCCCAGCCCATGGAAAGGATCCACAGGAAAACCAGCGATCTGAAGATGAGCATCACGACCCGGACAATGTTCTTCACCCAGTACAGCTCGATGGCACTGACGACCGAGCTGTAGACGCTCAACGGCAGGCCGACTGCCAGGTTAAGCCCAAGCAGGGCAATCATGGTTCTCGCGTCGAAAGCCAACTCGGAGTCAATACTCTTGGGCAGACTACCCCACAAGACATAAACAGCGGTCGTCAGCCCAACCAGTAATCCCAAAGCCGAAAAAATGGCAATGCTGGAGGAATAAACCCGATTGATTTCATCTTTGTCCTGCTTCGCGTTGAATTTTGCAACATACTTGACGACGGCCGCCGTGATCCCAAGGTCAAACAGTGCCAGGTATTTAATGATCGATTCGACAAAAACCCAAATTCCATAACGGTCGTCACCGAGTCCATCGACCAAGATGGGCGTCATGAAAAATGTGATAACAATCATGACGCCAAAGGCCATCATGTTGGATGTTGCATTCGTAAAAATGGTCGGGTTGGATTGCTTATCGGGCAACGTCGAGTCTCGGTGTTTGCGTATTCAATGAAACATGAAAAGGGTTAGCCAAGGCAAGAAAAACCAGCTGTTTATTCATATCCCCATTGGCTGAAATAGGGCTGGCATGTCTGTTTAACTAGTTCGATGTCCTGGCATGTGAGGGCAGAAACGTTTTGCCAGCTATTGGGGCCCTGGGGCGTATACGATCGGGCGTTCTTGTTACTGGCCTGTTGATCACAGATGGATGCTACAAATTTTGGGTCGATATTCAAATCCAGAAACTCAGCCAGCTCGCCAATCGTACTGGCATCGCGTTACCTGCCCGGCTTTCGATCGTTCCCCGAATTTTCCCG
>JABACA010000003.1:0-48725 GCA_014237975.1 Mariniblastus sp.
CGTATCAAACGCCAAACATTGACCGTTCGCGACGTCCTGACCGCGATGATTAAAGCGCACGAGATTCAGGGAATCCTGGCGATCGACAATGCCTTTAATCGTGTTGGTCTCGATCACGTCCTGTTGGTACGGGTGGCCAGCACGGCTGTGGCTACGCATATGTTGGGAGGTAATCCTGTTCAGATCATGAACAGTCTGTCCAATGCATGGATCGACGGCGGGGCCTTGAGGACCTACCGCCATGCACCCAATACCGGCTCGCGAAAAAGCTGGGCGGCTGGCGACGCGACCAGCAGGGCAGTCCGGTTAAGCTTGATCGCAATGGCGGGTGAAATGGGATATGACACGGCATTATCGGCGCCCAACTGGGGGTTCCAGGATGTGTTATTTGGCGGTCATCCCGTCACTCTTGCCCGTCCATTGGACGCTTACGTGATGGAAAACATCCTCTTCAAAATCGCCTTCCCGGCTGAATTTCACGCCCAAACGGCCGTGGAAGCGGCGTTCGCCTTGCACCCAGAAACCGTCAATCGATTGGATCAGATCGAACGGATCCAACTGGAAACCCAGGAACCGGGTGTACGGATCATCGATAAAAAAGGACCGCTCAACAATTACGCGGATCGCGATCACTGCCTGCAGTACATGGTGGCCATCGGTTTGATTTTCGGGGAATTAACGGCCGACCATTACTCCGATGAAATCGCTACCGATCCGCGGATCGATGCGATTCGCCAGAAGATGGTCGTTGGCGAGAACGAATCGTTTACAAGCGATTATTACAATCTCGAAAAACGCGCTATCGGCAATGCGATTCAGGTCTTTTTTACCGATGGTTCTTGTACCGAGCGGGTCGAAGTCCAATACCCGATTGGTCACCGGGTACGACGCGCCGAGGGGATCCCGATCATGGTCGAAAAATTCGAACGGGCCACCCGACAACTGTATGACGGGGATTCAGCCAACCAGGTGATTGGGCTGTTTTCAGATGGATCCTCGCTGGACGAAATGCCGGTGACCCATTTCATGGATATCCTGGCGCGAGAGGCCAATCCAATCGATTCGATGTTGGCATGATCCGAATGACGGCTCGGCATACCGAAACGGATGTTTTGGAAAATGCAAAGGCAGGACATCGATCGGGTTCAATTTGTGTCGCCGGTTGTTTTGGCCGGTTCAATCGCCTCAGGCCGCAGGTGTTTGTGGAAATACTCCCAGCGCAAGGCGCTGTAAGTACTGCCAATTCCATGTTTGAATCCAGGGTAGACCATCAAGTCAAATCGTTTCTTTTCATCCTGCAGTTTCTTGGCCAGTTCCCAGGTATTTGCCGGGTGCACATTGTCGTCAATCAATCCATGGACAAGTAACAGATTGCCCTGCAGCTGGTTAGCGAAATTCATGCAGGATCCGTTTTTGTATCCCTCCGGGTTCTCAGCAGGTGTCCGCATATAACGCTCGGTGTAGATCGTGTCGTACTGTTTCCAGTCGGTCACGGGCGCGCCGGCCACCGCAACTTGAAACACATCGGGATACTTGAGGATCCCCAATGCCGACATGTAGCCACCATAGGAGTGTCCGTAGATACCGACCCGCTGGCCATCGACATAGGGACGCTTGGCCAGGAACCGAACACCATTGGCCTGATCGAGAATATCGACGCCACCCAGTCCCTGGTATCCAGCCGTCTCAAATGCCTTGCCGCGACCTCCCGTCCCACGATTGGCAATCTTGGCGACCAGGTAACCAAGCTCACAAACAGGATTACCAGGACGGTATTGGCTGCTGATCGCCCTGGACGAGGGACCCCCGTAAACATCAATCAGCAGAGGATAACTCTTGGCTGGATCGAAATGAGCCGGCTTGTAGAGCGTTCCGTAAATCTCGGTTCCATCATCGGTTTTGAAGGTAAATAGTTCGGGCGCGGTCAAGCCAAGATCTTCGACTGCCTTGGGGCTACCTTCGGCGAGCACCGCAAATTCATTTCCCTGCGCATCATAAATCACGGTTGCTGCCGGCGTATCGACGCTTTCGCGAATGCAAGCTACCCATTTATGATCGGGTGAAATATTAAAACCGCTATGATTCAGCGGCGATGACGTCAGTCGCTGATGATTGCGACCATCCAGTCCAACACGGTGAAGTTGAAGATGATACGGGTTTGTATCGCTATAGGCCGTGTAGTAAAACCAACCGGCTTTTTCATCCAGCTGGACAATCGAAGCACAGGGATAATTCGCAACCTCGCTGAGCGGGTTGAGCAATTCACCTGCCAGGTTCCGCAATTCAAAATGCTTGTACCCGTTGCGTTCCGTTTCCCAAACAAACCGGTTCCCATCTTCCAGGAATCGCATGACGGGCCGATTTTTTTGCCAGGCCGCTTGTTTTTCTGTGACCACCGTTGTCAGGCTACCGGTATCCAGATCTACCATCAAGATATCCAGCCAGTTTTGATGTCGATTGGTACGGCTAACCAGTACTTTGTGGGAGTTCGGAACAAACTGGATGTTGAACAGGTACTGGGTCGGTTCGCCCTCGATGGGGATCACGGACTTTTTCTTGGTTGCCACGTCGTAGACCCACAACTTGACTTTCGGATTGGGAAACCCGGACTTGGGGTATCGCACGGTATGCAGCTCGGTGTAGACGTCTGCGTTCTTTTCGGTCAGGAAATAATCTTTCATGCCGTCTTCATCGACTTCGTAAAACACGAGCTTCGATCCGTCCGGCGACCACCACATCGCATCCTGTTGATCCAGTTCTTCACCGTAAACCCAGCAACCAGTACCGTACCGCAACCGCTCACTACCCTGGTCGGTTACCTGGTAAGTCGTGATCTCTTCCTCTTTGTCTTCGCCTTTGTCTTCGCCTTTGCCTTCCTCTTTGCCTTCCTCTTTGCCTTCCTCTTTGCCTTCACCTTCTTTTTCATTCGACACCGATTCGATATGCACATTGAAATCTTTGTAGACAGCTTGCCATTTCCCATCAGGCGAAGGTTCCACGGTTCGCTGTTCGGCACGCGCAACCGGCCTGCCGCGACGCCGCGGTGATTTATCGGCAACCGCTTTATGATCGGTCTGGTTATATTCACCAATATTCCCATCCAGCAGGTTCAACTGGCGCTTCTCACCGTCAACCGAATACCCAACGCTTTTCATATCGGAACCCCACTTGATCTGTGAGGCTCTTCCGCCTTCGCTCAATTTCCTCCGTTGTTCAGAAATTTTTTTGTAATTCGAATACCCCGGCAATTCTTCAAATTTGAGCTCGTTGGGGGATTTGGATTGCCCCATCGAAATTGCCGGCAGGCCATGAAGCAAAATCAATACAAACGAAAACGTCAGAATGGGATAGCGAATCATTTCAAGCCCTGGTCCATCGATCGTTGAGCGGAAAAACACCAGTTTAACCTCTGGAGGCGTGCTCAACAAACCAGTCGTACTCTTGCCATGGTTGCCATTCCCAAGCGGATAAAGAAAATGGGAGTTTTCTTGCTTTGAAATACAGGAATGGGCAAATTAGATGACGAAATACCAACCGGAGAAAAATCGGTACGACGGTCGAATGAAGTACCGGCGATGCGGACGTTCCGGATTGCAGTTGCCCGAGATCAGCCTCGGTTGCTGGCATAATTTTGGAGGCCCGGCACCCACTGACCTTCAACGCTCCATGATTTATACAGCCTTCGATCAAGGCATCACGCACTTTGACCTGGCTAACAATTACGGACCACCCTTTGGAAGTGCCGAAAACAATGTGGGTCAGATCCTGAAAGACCTGCCTCGCGATGAATTGATCATTTCGAGCAAGGCTGGCTACATCATGTGGGACGGGCCTTATGGTGAATGGGGATCAAGAAAATACATGTTGGCCAGTTTGGACCAATCCCTGAAACGCCTCCAGTTGGATTACGTCGACATTTTCTATAGCCATCGTTTTGACCCGGACACGCCGCTCGAGGAGACACTTGGCTCGCTCAACACGGCCATTGAACAAGGCAAAGCACTCTATTGCGGGATTAGCAGTTACACGTCGGATCAAACCGAGGACGCCGTTCGAATCTGCCGAGAGCAAGGGTGGCACCGCATCCTGATTCATCAACCGAACTATTCGATGTTCAACCGTTGGATTGAAAAACGCCTGACGCAAGCCTGTCACAAAGCGGGCATGGGTATCATCGCATTCTGCCCCCTGTATCAAGGTTTGTTGACGAATAAATACCTGGACCAGGTTCCCCAGGATTCTCGGGCAAACTATGCTTCTCAATTCCTCAGGCCAGACGATATGTCTCAGGCAACGTTGAATGTCGTCCGTGATTTGGCGGCAATCGCTGCCGATCGATCTCAGACTTTGGCCCAAATGGCAATTGCCTGGATACTGAGATTGGATGGAATGACCAGCGTCCTGTGTGGTGCCAGCCGTCCTGAACAGATTATTGAAAACTGCAAAGCTTTGGAGAACACTTCGTTCTCCGAGAGTGAAATATTGAAAATTGACGGACTTTTGAACCAGGTAGAATTACCGACCAGTCTTTGGGCACGCGAAATTGATTAACGATTCTGCTCAATGAAAATCCGTCAAATCAAAACATTTACCAGGATACTGCCAGCCCAAGTGGAAATCAGAGGTGTCCGATTTTACAGTATTCGGTACGCTTACAACTTCCCAACAACACAGAGAACAACGGATTCCAAACGCGCTAACCCAGTATGAATAAAAGCAAAAAAAAACAGACACTGAAGAAACGCGGCGGCATTCCTCGCCAAGCCCAACCGGTACAGGATCTGCCATCGACACAACGAGGGGGCCACACCAAGAGACGCTGGAGCCTGCTTCTGTTGTTCATCGGAATTGCATTGGGAGGTGTTTATCTGGAGCGTTTTCTAAGGCCCGTACCGGATATCCCGATGTTCAAACACAAGGTGGTCGCCGAGCATCCCCATGACCCCGACTCTTTTTCCCAAGGACTCGTTTTGGCAGACGGACACGTTTGGGAAAGCACCGGGAAGTACGGCAAGTCCAAACTGCGCAAAACCGAACTTAAAACAGGAAATGTGGTTAATGAAATTGAGCTGGACAAAGCATACTTTGGCGAAGGACAAGATCAATGAGTTTGAATTTGATGGCGAGGGTTGGGGGATCACGTTCGATGGAACCGAGTTGATGGTCAGCGACGGCACCAGCCAAATCCAGTTTTTTGATCCCGCAACATTCCAATTGAATCGCGTCATCAGTGTCCATCACGGACATCGTCGAATACCAGGACTAAATGAGCTGGAATATGCCGACGGCAAGCTGTACGCCAATCAGTTGGGCAGCGACTACATCTATAAAATCGACCCCCGCGATGGTAGCGTCGTAGGTTTAATCGATCTGACAGGCATGTGGCCAACTGCCGAACGACCGAAAGAGGGCCTGTTGAACGGGATCGCCGTCGATGCAAAACAACGAAAGATCATTGTAACTGGAAAATACTGTCCCAAGATCTTTGAGGTTCAATTCGAGGAAGCCACTCGTTAGTCAACCGTTTTGAAACCTGGCGGGTAATCTGCCTACTCAGTTGAGCAGTGGATCAATCGTACTTAAATCAAAATCGGCGCGAACAGCGCCCTCTCCAGAGACAACCTCAAAGAAAAGATCAGATGACTGGTTGTAGTGCAGCGGAATGGCGTTTCCCGTTCCGTCATGCGGCGCCGCCCCCAATGAGAAATGCCGCAACATCTCAAGCCGACCCCGGTTCTCTCCCTCTTCGTCGTCAGCCGATCCTTGCCCGAGTGGCTTGCTAATAAACACACGGTGCCTTCCTTCCATGGCGCCTGCTTCCAAACCATTTTGCTGGAGTTGATATTTCCCCTGTCGATCCGTCACGGCATAGGACATCGCAAAATCAGGGCCCAGTTGATTCTCCATTGGCAGGAACAAAACTCGGGCGTCTTCGACCGGCTCCCCGTCCAGTTTGACCACACCGTGAACTTCAACCAAAGCAACACTGTCGTAATGCGGCAGATCACAACCAACACCTTGAAATACCAGGATCACCAGTACCGCAAACTTGCAAGCAAAATGAAAACCCGCTTGCCCAGTTCTCTCCAATCGACCTGGTGTTCCAATCATCAAGATAAAATCTCCTACAACCCACCGGAATAAAATAACAAACGGCATTGTATCGATCGTGTCCGCAACGTCATGCAGCGTTCTTGCCGCTGGTCGCCGACCACCTGGTTTGCAATCTCAAAAAACGGATCATAACCTTTTGGCACGAAAAACAACGGCCGGCAACCACAAAATTATCAGGCCGCCAAGCTGAACTCGCCGTAACACTAAGGGAATCCTAGATATTTTCGCCTAAATCGACCAGACCCAGGCTCTCGTTTGAGGGACCGCAACGGACAGGTTTTGATTGGTCGGTCCAAGCCAAGGCCCGCGTCCACTGCACGCCCCGTCCGGTTCGAATTATAATCTCCCGTAACCATCTGGTCGTCAACTCAAGTCCAAGCGGTTTACTGGCTGAATGAATGGCAGACCGCCTGTAGCATCCTGGCGGTTGCAGCGTCATTTAATATTTATTCTCAGGAAAAACAGATTCGGGAGATTTTTTGTGGCAGAAAAGATCGTGATTATCGGTAGTGGGCCCGCGGGTTGGTCTGCGGCAATTTACGCAGCGCGGGCCAATCTATCCCCGCTGGTTTATGAAGGGACCGTTAAACCAGAGATGATTCCATTGGGTCAACTGGCCTTTACAACCGAAGTCGAAAACTATCCGGGTTTCCCGTTTGGCAACATTCGAGCGTTTGTGGAATCGGCCGTTGACAAAGGGCGTCATTGGAATTTACCACCCGCCCCAGATCACAAGCGGGATGGGGTCTATCACTACGCCGTGCAAGGCGTTGAATTAATGGAGCTGATGAAACAGCAAGCTTTGAATTTTGATACACGGGTGATTGGAGATGATATTGTCGACCTGGATCTGAACACAACTCCTTTCAAGGTGATCCCGGCCAATGGCGAACCGATCGAGGCCCACACCATCGTGATTGCCACCGGAGCCCGAGCCAATTACATCGGACTTGAGTCGGAAGAAAACTATAAAAACAAAGGGGTCAGCGCCTGCGCCGTTTGTGATGGAGCCCTGCCTTTATACCGTGGCAAACCACTGGCGGTGGTCGGTGGTGGTGACTCGGCGGTGGAAGAAGCAACCTATTTGGCCAACCTCAAGAATGCGGCCACGATTTACATGATCATTCGTCGCGACGAGATGCGTGCCTCGAAGATCATGCAACAGCGGGCTTTGGACCATCCAAATATCGAAGTTAAATGGAATAGCGTTGTGGACGAAGTATTGGGTGACGGGAACCTGGTTAACAGACTTCGTCTGCGTAATACGGTCGATGATTCCACCAATGAAATCGAGGTGGGCGGGATGTTCGTAGCCATCGGGCATACGCCCAATACCGGATTTCTGAAAGGAAAAGTGCAGATGAATAAAAAAGGTTACATTCAATGGCAATTGCCCTTCAGGACCAATACCAGTGTCGATGGTGTGTTTGCTGCCGGTGATGTGGCGGATGATTACTATCGACAAGCCATTACGTCGGCCGGTACGGGCTGTATGGCGGCCCTGGATGTCGAACGCTGGTTAGCAGAAAAAGGAATTGAATAAGTCACGTTATAAATTGTTGCAACATTCCGATGGGGTATCGCAGCAGTAGGTCGTTTCAGGCGATAATTGGGTTGACCGTCATCGTCGTTCCAATACGGGAAAATCAACCGTGTTCCAAAGCCGTCTTTGAAAAAATGGCAGAACCATGAGCGAATCCAAATCATTTCGAGATCGTGAAATCCTCTCCGCGGCTCACGAGCATGGCAAAGCAGCCACGCTTGGTGCGTTTTTCAGGCTGTCCGGTCCCGGTTGGTTGCAAAGCGCGATTACATTGGGAGGTGGCTCACTAGGTGGCGCCCTGTACCTGGGTATGCTGGCCGGTTACAGCATGCTTTGGTTGCAGCTCGTGGCGATCGTGATTGGCGTCATCATGCTGTCGGCCATCAGTTATGTCACGCTGTCTACCGGTACACGACCCTATACGGCCATTAATGAATACGTCAATCCGGTCCTGGGCGTCGGGTGGATTACGGCGACGATCCTGGCCAACATGATTTGGATTGTGCCTCAGTTCAGCCTCTGTTTCGACTCACTTGACACCAGTTTGGGACAGGTGGAAGACACCCATACGACAAAGATCCTGATTTCCGCGGTGATCGCCATATTGGCACTCGTGATCGTCGGTCTTAGTTTCAAACCCGGCTGGACGTCGCGCCTGTTCGATATCTTTTTGAAACTCCTGGTCGGCTGCGTCGTGATCTGCTTCGTTCTGGTCGTTGTCCTGCTCTTTCGCGAAGGGAGCATTGATTGGAGTGAAGTCCTGATGGGATTTGTTCCCAATATTTTCCACTGGTCCGAACCCGCGCCGCAGATCGAGGCCTTGGCGTCCACGCTTTCACCGGATGCCGCCAGCTTCTGGTCGTCTCAAGTTGTTGAAAGTCAACAGAGCAGCATGATCGGTGTGACGGCAACCGCCGTAGGGCTGAACATGACGTTCCTGTTACCCTATTCGATGCTTGCCAGGGGATGGGACAAACCGTTTCGGGGGCTGGCGCGATTTGACCTGATCACCGGAATGGCGATTCCTTATTTGGTTGTAACCAGTTGCATTGTCATCGCCTCGGCTCACGCGTTTCATGCGAAAGCCGACGCAGAATTTCTCAGTCAAGACCCATCAGTGGTGCAAACCAGCCGGCTATTTCCTGGCGCCAAGAAGGTATTGGCCTCACGCTACGAAGCGACGGCCGAACCCACGGCCAAAGAGAATTTCAGCAAAATGGATGACGCGGCTCGGGATGCACAGTTGGCCAAGTACGCCAGTACGATGAGCGTTGAGGAACGAAAGCTGGCAGCCACACTGATTAAACCAAATGCCGGGCAACTGGCCGCCTCACTGGCACCCGTACTGGGAAAAGAAAATGCAAACCTCGTATTTGGCATCGGCGCTCTGGCAATGGGTTTTTCGACGATCATCATCCTGATGTTGATCAACGGGTACGCTTTTGCTGAAATCGCTGGAAGGTATGAAAGTAATTATTGGCGCATGGGAGGTGCCGTAGCGGCCGTGCTGGTTGGTTTCTTTTGGTGGTGGCTGTGGGCAGGTGTATCCAAGACCTGGTTGATCATCGTGGCGTCAACGTTTGGTGCAATCCTGTTACCGATTGCCTACATTTCATTTTTTGCACTGATGAACAGCCGTCGATTGCTGGGAGATGAAAAGCCAACCGGTCGCCGAATGATTGTTTGGAACGTGCTGATGGGAATCGGAGTCCTCGGTGCAGTCGTCCAGGCTATAGGTGCCATTCTCACAAAAATAAATGACCCGCTCACGGGTGGATTTGTTATTGGTGGTGTGGCAACATTTCTCCTGTTGGCGATCGTCGGTTTTTCAGCCAGATTCCGACGCAGTGAACCACCAGTGCCTGGCAATACGCCATCCAACGACGGCACTGGTAACTAACGACGATTATCAAACCTAACTCAATTGGAACAACTGATTATTCATGGAAAAATTATCCGTCGCCCAGGCGCGTCAAGAAGCATCCATCGGCAAGCAGGCCTGCCTGCAAGGCTGGGTTCGTACTCGCCGCGACTCCAAGGCGGGATTTAGCTTTATCGAAATCAACGACGGTTCCAGCCAAGGCAATATCCAGATCATTGCCGATGCCAATCTTGAAAATTACGAGTCGGAAATAAAAAACCTGACGGCCGGCTGCAGTATTTCAGCCATTGGCGAACTGAAAGCTTCGGGTGGCAAGGGGCAATCGACGGAGCTTCATGCCAGTCAAGTGACGGTCCATGGCTGGGCCGACCCCGACACCTACCCGCTACAAAAGAAAAGGCACTCATTTGAAAAGCTGCGGGAATGGGCCCACTTGCGCCCTCGCACGAACACCTTTGGGGCGGTGGCACGTGTCAGGAACTGTATCTGCAACTCGATCCACCAGTTTTTTCAGGAAGACGGGTTTCTCTACGTGCACACACCGGTCATCACGGCCAGCGATTGCGAGGGAGCCGGCGAGATGTTCCAGGTCACGACAATGGACCTTGAGCATGTGGCCAAGAACACGATCGAACGGTTGGACTACCAATTTGATTTTTTTGACCGCCCTTCGTTCCTGACCGTCAGTGGGCAACTCGAAGCCGAAACGTATGCCTGTGCGTTGGGGAAAGTTTACACGTTTGGACCGACATTTCGTGCCGAGAACTCCAACACGTCACGTCACCTGGCCGAGTTCTGGATGATCGAACCGGAGATGGCTTTTTGCGAGCTGTCGGAAAACATGGATCTGGCAGAGGCTTTCCTGAAACGGGTTTTTGGGGACGCGATGGAAAAATGTGCCGAAGATATGGAGTTCTTCAATCTACGAATCGACACGACATTGCTGGAAACGCTCAATGGGATCATGTCCAGCGATTTCGTTCGTCTTCCCTATACCGAAGCGGTCGAAATACTTGAGCAGTGCGGCGAGTCGTTTGAATACCCGGTTCAGTGGGGTGTCGACCTGCAATCCGAGCACGAGCGTTTCCTGACCGAGACCCATTTCAAGTCGCCCGTCATCCTGTACGACTACCCCAAAATCATTAAGCCCTTTTACATGTACTGCAACGACGATGAAAAGACAGTCCGCGGGATGGACGTTCTCGTTCCAAAAATCGGCGAAATCATCGGGGGCAGTCAGCGAGAACATCGGCTGGACGTCCTCGAGCAACGGATGACCGAGCAGGATTTAGTGATCGATGATTATTGGTGGTACACCGATCTGCGCAAATACGGGACGGTACCGCATGCCGGTTTTGGACTGGGACTGGAAAGACTGGTGCAATTCGTCACCGGGATGGCCAACATTCGCGACGTCATTCCGTTCCCCAGAACGCCCGGCAACGCCGATTTTTAGTCAAACCGAACAATGGAAAGAGAGTGATCGGTCCGGGGCAAAAGGCTCTGAGGAACGCTGAATTTCTAACCGTGCCTTTTCAGTCACGGCCGGCCGCTATCGAGTGGTCCTCTCGTTCAAGATCTGGGAATTCGGCACGGAGTTGCCAAACGTCTTGAATTCGTCAAACGTCCAGACCACTTTTTTCGTCTTCGGATCAATCTCGATCAGCAGCGGGTTGTCGGGGCCCGCGTGACAATTCCCG
Organism: Mariniblastus sp.; assembly: GCA_014237975.1. GTDB lineage: Bacteria > Planctomycetota > Planctomycetia > Pirellulales > Pirellulaceae > Mariniblastus. The sequence continues at coordinate 11,240 of JABACA010000003.1, forward strand.
ATCACGTAGTTGCCATTGGCCAAGACCTCGAGCGTCGTCACCCACGCCAAGCTGATGTCGGGAAGCTCGTTTTGGGTCAGGCTCCAGACGATCTCCTTCTCCGGCGTAACCTCGATCACACTGTGTCCATTGCCGGTCGCAATCAGAAAGTTGCCATGGGGCAACTGAACGGCACCGAACACCTTGTTACCAAATGAATCAGGCCCATGGCCGCCCTTGGCGGAGCGGCCAAACATCGGTATTTCGTATTCCCATTTTACGTTTCCCGCATCGTCGTAAAGCCGAACTTTCCCATCCCCTTCATGACAGACAAGATAACTGCCGTCTTTAAGTTTGCGCGCTAACCGGGTGTCGGTATGCGGATGGGGCCGATCCACTTTCAATTTGATTTGCTTGAGAAGTTCTCCCTTCCGATTAACTTCAATGATTCGAGCCGGTCCGGATTCTGCAATCATGACGTTTCCATTTTCGAGTGGTTGGAACGCGTGAATCTCAACTTTTTCGCCGGACTGATCACGATTGTTTGTCGCGGCGTCGTACTCCCAAACGACTTTTTTGGTTGGGATATCGATTTCCACTACGCGATGGCTTCCTTGCTGGACCATGATCGTCTGCGGATTACCCGCCGGACCGGGGCCAACATGAATATCGTGTATGCCTCCCCAGGGCATTTCCCATTCAATCGTCCCATCCTTATCGACGATGGCAAGTTTTCCATTTCCTTGTGTGATTAATCGGTGGGTCGTTTCATCAGCACCCGAGGTACCACAAGAAACCGTCAACAGGCAACTGATTATGAAACAACTGGTGGGACGGAACATCATGCGGTGCTCCTGGTTAGAAATAGCAACGCTCCAATTCTAGCCGAAATGAGTCAGCCGGTGCTGGACATCAAAACAAGTGACTGGCTTTTTCTGGACAAATCGGCGGCCAAGACAGGTATCGAGTCATTCCCTTTTTTTGAGGTGAACGCCTGATTATCCTTAGCGTTACCGGAGCGGACCCTGCCCCTGCTGTTGACGAATGCGATTGACCGACGTCAACACCAGGTCGTTGGCTTGCACCAACTTGATCAACTGGCTAGTGGAACATCCCAGTTTTTTCGCGGCAGGGGCAAACCTGTAGTCAAAGGAATCAAGCCAGTCGAGCACTTCTGCAATCATCGACGGAAAATCTTCATGCTCCACCCCAACCGAAATTTTGTTGCCTGACAACCGCTTCTCCCATAATTGACTGGGCATACGGTCGGGGCCGATTTCTGTTCGCAGCTGGATCGCCAGGTTCAACCGCAACCTTGCCATGGCAACCTGTCGATTGGAATGTTGACTGCGCCGCTCGCTGGCTTGACCTGTAATGCCGCTTGGTAAATGATGGGCAACAATCGCAGATTCCACCTTGTTACGATGTTGTCCACCCGGACCGCCACGTCGTGTCCGCTCAATTCGACAACTTTCCGCCAAAACTCGGCTGGGAAGGCAAGCCGGATGGGGCCAATATTCCATGAAAGTCCTCAGGTTTGCTGAATCAATTTGAAAGTTGCGTTAAACTAAAGATCAATCCACCGGAACCAGCCGGTTGGTAGGTACATAGGTACATTGTCGTCGAGCTCCAATGAAGATCAAGAAACTAGGTCCATACAAACTATTGAGTGTCCTCGGTCGAGGCGGCATGGGAACCGTCTACCGAGCCAAGAACAGTGAAACCGGTAATTTCCAAGCCGTTAAGGTGCTTGCCGAACATTATGCCCACGATACCCACTTCAGGAACCGTTTTGAATCTGAAATCAAAGCCCTGATTAAACTGGACCACCCCAATATCGTGCGACTGATCAGTTATGGCCAGGAAGATTCCAACATGTTTTTTGCGATGGAACTGGTTGAGGGAAAGAACCTGTTCCAGCTGCAAAGGGATGGAAAACGATTTGATTGGCGAGAAGTCCTGGCGATTTCTCGCGATATTGCAAATGGCTTGCGGCATGCCCATGATCGGGGCGTCATCCACAGGGACTTGAAGCCTGGCAATTTACTGGCTTCCAATGATGGGTTGTTCAAAATTACCGACTTTGGAATTGCCAAAAATTTTGGTGCTAATTCAAATACCGGCACCAACGTATTGGGGACCATGGATTTCATGAGTCCCGAGCAGGCCAAAGGAGACCCGGTCACCGTCAAAAGCGACCTGTATAGTCTCGGCTCCGTCATGTACTGCCTGCTTTCAGGCAGCCCGCCACACCGGGGAAATTCGGTCGAGGAGTCACTGCACAATCTAACCCGAGCCACAGCGCCGCATGTCTCACGATCGGTTCCCAATGTGCCTTCGGAATTGGATTCACTCATCAGTCACTTGATGGAGCCTGATCCGGAAAAACGTTTGCAAACGGCACAGTCGCTGCTTTACCAGATCGAACAGGTAGAACAGCAATTGAAAGATTACAGTGAAGCCCAAACAGCCGAGCGACCTGTCGTTCCATCACACGACACGTTTGCCGTAGGCAAGCCCGCGACCTCGGAACAGGAAGATCGATCCAGCTATTCCAAAAGTACTGCCATCGAAAACGAGGCTTCGATAACCTTTGGCAGCCAAAAGCGGGCGATCGCCAAGACTGAGGCGAAAACGGCCAATGAAGTAGAAACTGCCGGCAAGCCGGATTCCGAATCCCACATTGATTATTTCAATACGGTCACCGATCAGCAAAGGCAACGCCAAGCTCCCGATGTTCAGAATAGGCGTGAAGCATCTTGGCGCAATGTCGGGTTAACGGCATTCCCGCTATTATTGGCGGTCGCGCTCATCGTCTTGGGTGTTGTATACGCTTATCAACGTCCATCGGCGGATCAACTTTATTCCACGATTACTGCCAATGAAAAAAATCCGCAACTGGCCCGGGATGAAATCCAACAATTCCTTGAAGACTACCCGGATCATGAAAAGGCCGACCAAGTCCGGTCATTATCATCACTGGCCAACGCGATTGCACTGAAACAACGGCTCACGGTTCAAAGCGATTCGAGGATGGGGAATCAACTGACAGAAATTGAAAACCAGTTCGTGGAAATAATGGAACTCTCCCGTAAAGACGTACCAACCGCCTACTCGCGTTTAAATGCATTGGTAACTCTGTACGAGGGTGACAAATCTCTGAAACCCGAAGATGCTGCCTGCATTGCAGCCGCCAAAGTGTTTTCGAAACAACTCAAAAATGAAGCGAAAACCCAACAACTGGACGGTCGAAAACGAATCGAATCTTTGCTGAAGCGCGGCCAGGAATCACCGCCGGCGGAAGCGGCAAAGCTGTACAGATCGATCATTGAATTGTATGGAGAATCGTCATGGGCCAAACCATTGATCGACAAGGCAAAACAGCGACTGGAAAAAATCGAACAGGAGTGAATCATGAATTTTCAATCCGATACAAATGAGCCAGGCGACGGCCACGCCAGCATGCCTCGCCAGGCTCGGGCAAAGAGCCTTGATAAACGAGATGTCAATTCCAGGCGACGCTGTTCGTTGTGTGAAAAAACATTTGAAGCTGCCACCAGTGCCTGCCTGCCGTTTTGCAGTACTCGCTGCCAGCAACTTGATCTGCGAAAATGGATGACAGAAGGTTATGGATTACCGCTCGATGGACATGAAGATGTGGAACATGGCGCCGTCGATGAATAGGGTGAGTCGTCGGCTTGGCTGGATTTCGATAAGACAGGTCTTGGTCCTTAGCTGGGCCCCTTGCTAGTGCTGGCCATCCTGGCGATTCGCCGTCGCCTGGCCTCTCGTTGAAACAACTTCCAGGAGTCAGGCTGCCGATTGATGCTAGTCTGCTCTCTGCGGCATCGACCTGTCCATGCTCAACGGCAATTCAAGCTTGCCGTGCACGAGGGTGAGCTTTTTCGTAGGCTTTTCGCAGGCCGGCCGTACTGAGGTGGGTATAAATCTGTGTTGTTACCAAGCTCTTATGTCCCAGCAGTTCCTGTACGCTGCGAATATCCGCGCCGCGATCCAACAAATGCGTTGCAAAACTGTGGCGCAAAGTATGAGGAGATGTACGCAAATCCAGGCCGGTCTGTTTAAGATATTTCTCCAACATTCGCGCTACGCTTCGCGTGGTCAAGCGGTTCCCGAATTTATTCAGGAACAGGGGCGTCGGGGATTCCACCGGTGGTTTCCCGGACGGTAGCGACGTGCGAACTCGATTCCATTTCCGGATGGCGCGGATTGCATGACTTCCCAAGGGAGCCAGTCGTTCCTTCTTGCCCTTTCCCCTGACGCGCACCAATCCATCATCGAGATCGAGATCCTCCATGTTGATTCCAACAAGTTCACTGACACGTAAACCGGCCGAATACAGGGTCTCGAGCATGGCACGATCGCGAAGACCTAGCGGTTGGTCTTTCGGCGGCGCTGCCAGTAATTTGCCAATCTGGGCACCGGACAGGAAATGTGGCAGTTTCCTTTCCCGTCGTGGGTTTCTCAGTGGCTTGGCCGGATTGGTATCACAAAGTCCTTCTCGCTGGGAAAACCTGAAAAAACTTCGAAGCGAAGCAAGTCTCCGCGCGACCGAGGACTTGGCATAACCGGCTTCGTGTAAAGCTGCAACATACGTTCGCAAATCGCGTGGCGTGATTTTCCCAGGTGCCGGGCAGCTTCCCATCGTCTCAGTCAAGTACTCCTGCAGGATCAACAGGTCTTCACGATACGATTTGATAGTCAGGTCGGAGCAATTCCGCTCTATTCTCAAGTAACGTAAAAAGCGATTAGTGGCCGCTTGCATTAGTACTCCATCCAAAAAAATGCCAGCAACTTCAATTGCTGGCAAATCGACTGGGTGAGTTGGGCGTCCGGTGTCCGGCGATTGGATTGAAACCGGGATCGACTAGGCGATGGGCTCCTCGCCAGACAACAAGTCTTCAACATGCGGTTCTTCGTACCTAGCCTGCTGAATGGGTTTCCAGTCCGTCTGATCCGTTTGCGTCGTTTTGCGAACTTTTTGGCTCATGACGGCTGCGTCATACCAGGAAAAACTCAATTCCGGGTTGGATGCGTAACGACCCAGTGTTCGAAGCGTTTCACTACGATTTTCTTCGTTGTATAGAAAAATGTACCGCTCTTCGCCTTTGGCCAATGCCAGAATATTAATGTCTTTGGACACGTTTTCCCCTTGGATCGTTACTGACGACTCGTTGAATAGATTCCAACTCGGAGTCGTCGGACCAAATGCACTGAATTGATCATTTAGTACGTATCGGTCGCAATCCCTGTAAACAACACCAGACTTTTTAGTAACCGAACTCCTTTCGCATATATCTTCAGCGGGGGGGCAACAAAATCGGCACGGCTTGATGGGTCGCAATAAAACGCTGGCACAATCTGCACCCGCAAACGTTATTACTGTTACAAGATGAAATGTTGCATGAGACAAAGTCTCCAGCACACGCTATCAATGACAGTCATAATCGACAGCAATTTCAGCAACAACACGAAGTGATTTTCCCTTTAACAGCCCAGTTCAAAATTTTGACTGAAGGCAAACTTAAGCAGATGAAATCCTGGCGTTGGACAACAGAAATAGCCGGTATCATTTGCCGGCAGTTCAGCGATCAGCATTCGATTTAAAAAACGACGGATCTATCCGCGCACCAAACGTTTTTCCAGGGCTTCAGCTGGAATCGGGGTCACTTTGGAATTGGCGACAAGGTCGGTTCGCAAAATATCGATGTCCTTGTTGGACGGAACGTCAAATTGCACGATAAAAGCCCCGACTTGAATCCCTTGACCAGCATATTGGGGCGGCCAAAAATCTTCAGCTCGAGTGGCCAGGGCCCGCGCCAGCAGTCGTGTGGCTTTCCCCGAAAATCCACCCATCACCATTTCCAGTCGCCCTTGGGATTCACGATGCACGTAAAAAACAAATGCTACCTCTTCTTTGGCCCCATGGGCCGAACAGGGAATCCAGTCACCCAAGGCGTTTTCGTAATAAATACCCGGTTTCTCTTGCCCGTTACCTTTGCTCAATTGCCAACCACCTACGCACGAGGCAACTTGAGGATCATTGTCCCGATAACGCAAATAGAAAGGAATTGAGCGTTCTGCGGGATCGTCGAACTCGTCCTGGCTCTGAAACGGTTCACACGAGAACAACCTGGCAAGAACGATTTCAACCACCGGGTTACTTTTTGTGCTGCCAATTCCTACCAAGGCCTTATCCCCTTTGGATTCGGAAAAATCGTCATACACTACCTGGGCACGTGCTGTCATTTCTTCGGATGAGGCCTGACCCGGGCTCCAAACCAACGATTGTTTGAGATACTCAGGTTGGGGAATGGCATCAGCAGCCAATGTGGAACCAGATCCATCGCCCGGTTTCTTCAGTTTGGCCGTTCCTCCAAGGGTCGTAACGCCATTCAACAATTCCCCCAGTAGCACGGAATCTGATGCCACCACATAGGAAACATCAGCAACATCGGGGGATTCATCCCGCCTTACTCCGACGCATAATTCCATCCGGTTCCGACGTGCCAGTAATTCCCAGAAATTCTCTGGTTCAACCGCAAAAAGAGCACCTGGAAGCTGTTCCGCTGTCGCATGGCCATGCTCGATGAGATAATCACAAAGCCTCGATAGAGCTTTGAGAGGTATGTATTTGACTTCGTTCTTCAATAAGGCAGCGACCTGGTGACGATCCAAACCCGTATATTCGACGATTGACTTGATCGTACCGGGTCGGCGACGTGGATCGGGCACATGTCCTAATAACTCTGCTAAACGAAAACTGTATTGCATGTCTGCAACTCGCTGTCATAAATCCGTTTAAGGGAATACTGAGTGCCGCAAAGCACAATCATGAAATTCGCGACATTAAAGAAGCTAATATAACGCTCAAAGTGAGAAAATGCCCCCCTTCAAGTATCGGAAACGGTCAATTGGCCTCATATTTTTCCGTTAGTTTACAAAAAATTTTGCATTTCGCTGTAGTTGGCTAAAGGTCGTTTTGCTATTGTTCCCCCCGCTTTCGAGATCGCCAATGGGCGAACCAAAGTCGCAATACAAGAATCCGTCGTGACCAGCCCTTAGGGAGAAACGATGAAAACCGCCAGTTTGAAATCGCTACTATTTGCATTGTTTGTTGTTTCTTTGACCGTCGAGGTCGCCAACGCCCAACTGAAATTACCCTTCCGATCATCCCGGCAGTCGGCAACACAAACGACCGGTCTTGCCCAAAACGATGGCCCCTGGTTGATCATGTGTGCATCGTTTGTCGGAGAACAGGGTGAGCAACAGGCTCGTTTACTTGCGTCCGAGCTACGTCAACACAAGTTAAAAACATACATTTATCGACATACATTTGATTTTACAGATCCGGTTGAGGGCATCGGCTGGAAAGAACACACCGATGAAGATGGAGATGCTTACCAAGCCGTGCCAAAGACAATGAAGATGGCCGGGGCGGATCGGTTTGAAGAAATTGCGGTTCTCGTCGGTGATTTCCCATCAATTGACGATGCACGAGCACAACGCACCTTGGAAAAGATCAAGGCACTTCAAGTTGCCTCGATCATGGAATTCGATCCTCACAGTGATGAAGGTCAGCGCCTGCGATTTTACCGCGAACTGGTAAAAAGGGTCAGCAAGAATGACGAGCTCAAAACAAAAGGTCCCTTGCGCGCCGCGTTTCTACTCACCAATCCAATGTTGCCGGACGAATATTTCAACGTTGATGCAGTGGACTCGTTTATAATGGACCTCAACAAGGGAATCAAATTCAGTCTCTTGCAATGCCCTTTTCTCTACAGCGTAAGAGTAGCTACTTTTCGCGGGGATTCGACGTTTGAACTTTCTGAGATCGAAGCGCAACAAACAGAACAACGCTGGAGATTAAAGTTCAAGAAGCCTGTAAGAGATAAGGAAAGTAAACTGGCCGTGGCTGCAGCCAAGGCTCATCGACTAACGTCTGAATTGCGAAAAATGGGTGTTGAAGCCTATGTGTTTCACGACCGTTTCGAGAGCTACGTATGTGTTGGCAGTTTTGAATGGATCAAGAAAAACAACCAACAAAACCCTCAGGTCGTTAAACTCATTAATAGCTACAAGGCAAATGTAGAGGATTTGCCCGGAATCCCTGGCGCTGTAAGACCTCGGGTTTTGCCCTCGCTGAAAAAATACGACATTGCCTTTGACCCCCAACCGGTGCCGGTACTGGTACCCAAACCACAACAAACGCATACGTCCAGTTTGTTGGACCGATTCCGGTAGTCAACCTAAAGCAAAGCCGTTGAATCAACGGAATTCAAAAAACGAGTAAACCAGCGGGAACCTAGTTCCCGCTTTTTTCGTAGACACCGATGATGCCAGGCCATTTCCGAGGCCCGCACGGAACAAAGCCGTGTTTCTGCTTAAGACTCAATCGATTTTCCCTGCTCCCTCTACAATCTGAAATCATCTGCGGTTTTAACCAACGGCAGCAGAGGGCTTTCCACCATCGACAGGGAGTGGGTTCGGTACCCGGGCAAACCTTGCCGGACGATATAATTCCAAGAAAGCAGTGGGCAATTCATTGTAAGACTTGGAATCACCTCATTGAAACCACTAGAATGGAATTGAAAAGACAATTGAAGTCAAACAACTGATTGCAGGTAACCATTATGAAATCAACACGTTTTTATTTTTCGTGTCTCACCCTTGTTGCATCCATGGTCACATTGCCCGCTGTGGGGCAGGACAACGAAAAAGAAGCTGAAGCCAAGCCGGAAACACCAGCAACTGCCGAAGCTCAGCCAGTGGAAGAGGTTCCACCGGGTTACGACTTCACCATCGAAAAAGAAATTGGTCGCACCAACGTGAAGGATCAAGGCAGTACAGGAACCTGTTGGTGCTTTGCAACCGCCTCGTTCGTTGAATCGGAAATCATGAGAATGGGCAAAGGGGAACACGATCTTTCAGAGATGTTTGTGGTTCGGAATATTTACCAGGACAAGGCGAACAATTACATAATGCGTCAGGGCAAGACGAATTTCAGTGAAGGTGCGTTGGCACATGATTTCATTCGAGCCGCCAGCCGACACGGAATGGTACCCAACTCGGTATACACCGGTCTGGAAGACGGAACCAAAGGTCACAACCATTCAGAGATGGTCAAGGTGTTGGAGGGAATGGTCGAAGGTCTCGCAGAGCAAAAGACGCTTTCGGAAAAATGGCCGGATGCATTGGATGGCGTGATGGACGTTTACATCGGATCGGCACCGACTGAATTCAGTTATGAAGGAAAAACCTACACCCCAAATTCATTCGCCAAGGAGGTAGGGTTTGACGCCGACAACTACGTCAACCTGACTTCCTACACCCATCATCCGTTTGGTCGTTCGTTTGCCCTGGAAATCCCGGATAATTTTTCCAGTGGTCAATTCCAGAATATGCCGATTGACGATTTGGTCGCAGCCATCGATAACGCCATCGCCAACGGTTATACCGTTGCCTGGGATGGTGATGTCAGCGAACGCGGATTTTCCCGCACGAACGGATTGGCAATCTTGCCGAAAGATCCCGGTCGTCGTGACGTTTTCAAGCTCCGGGGTGAAGAACTCGCCGTCGATCAGAAAATGCGGCAATCGACCCTGGGCAACCGGTCCACCACGGATGACCACCTGATGCACCTGGTTGGGATTGCCAAGGATGCGGATGGCAAGAAATATTACCTGATCAAGAATTCATGGGGAGATGTCGGCAAGCACAATGGCTACCTTTACATGTCAGAACCTTATTTACGGCTAAAGACCGTTGCCATCCTGATGCACAAAGATGCGATGCCAACCAAGGCGGAGGAAACTAAACCCAAAACCTAGCAACCCCGCAGATCTTAAGAAATCCCGGCAAGCTCAGGGATGGCATTCATACGGCCAGCCAACCGAGCGGACCGGGTTTTTTTTATCGCCGTCATTGAGTTGTTCATTTCATTTGAGTTGTTCATTTCATTTAACCAGAACTGATCCGGGCTGATTATGTTCATGCGAACCTTGTCTTCAAACTACATGACGCTCCACTGCCTGGTCGTTTTTTTTCTGACGATGTTGGCCCAACCGATCCGGGCAGACGAAGAGCAGTTACCAAACATCGTTTTGATTCTCGCCGATGACCTGGGATACGGCGATGTTGGATGTTACAACCCGCAATCGAAAGTGCCCACGCCACATCTGGACCGTCTGGCCAAGGAAGGGATTCGATTTACTGATGCGCATAGTCCTTCAACGGTTTGCACGCCCACACGCTACAGTCTGCTCACTGGCCGCATGGCCTTTCGGCTGAATTACCGCGGGGTATTCACCGGCGTGGGCGGACCGTGCCTGATTAATCACGGCCGTTTAACAATGGCCAGCATGCTTAAGCAACAGGGTTACGCTACGGCGATGTTCGGCAAATGGCACGTAGGCCTCACGGCGTACGACAAGGAGGGCAAGGCGATTCACCAGAACGGCCTGAAGGCGGTGCAACGGATCGATTATTCGCGTGAACTAGAGGGCGGTCCGTTGGATCATGGCTTTGAGCAGTTCTTCGGTACAGCTTCCTGTCCGACGACCGATTGGCTGTACGCCTACATTGATGGAGACAGGATCCCCGTGCCGCCCAAACGCATTGTGGATCGCGGGCCGCTGCCCAAGCACCCGTATTCGCGCGACAACCGGCCCGGTATGATCGCGCCAGATTTTGATCTCGAAGAAGTGGACATGGTGTTCCTCGAGAAGAGTAAGGAATTTCTCAAGCAACATACCAAGGAGTCACCCGACAAACCCTTCTTCCTGTTTCACTCCATGCAGGCCGTGCATCTGCCGTCTTTTCCCGGCGACGCCTTCAAGGAAAAAACCAAAGCCGGCCCGCACGGAGACTTTATTTTTGAACTTGATTTCGTGGTGGGAGAACTGCTGAAAACCCTTGAGGAACTCGGGGTAGCTGACAATACTCTGGTGATATTTACCAGCGACAACGGCCCCGAGGTGCCCACCACCATTGCCATGCGGCGAGATCATCAACACGATGGCGCCCGCCCCTGGCGCGGTGTGAAACGTGACCAATGGGAAGGCGGCCATCGAGTGCCGTTCATCGCCCGTTGGCCTGGCAAAATCCGGGCCGGCAGCACGGCCGCACAAACCATTTGTCTTACTGACCTACTCGCCACCGCCGCCGCGATCACCGAGTTCAAGCTGCCCAACCATGCCGGCGAGGACAGTTTCAATTTCCTGCCCGCGCTGCTTGGCAGCAAGGAGCCCGTGCGCGAATACACTCTGCACCAAACCATCAGTCTTGCCCTGGCCATCCGCCAGGGCGACTGGAAGTACCTCGATCACCAAGGCTCGGGCGGCAACAACTACAACCGCACCGGCGAATGGGGCATGAAGCAGTTTGCCCTGCCCGAGTTGGCACCCGATGCGCCGGGGCAGTTATATAACCTGAAACAGGATCCGGGTGAATCACAAAATCTTTATTACGAATACCCGGACATTGTCGAAAAACTGAAACAACAGTTGCAGTCTTTTGTCAAAAACGGCCGCAGTGCCCCAATCCATCCTTAGTCACTCTGTAACTGCGTTCCGAAATCAAACGCTGGGCAACCCCTGGATCCGGCGCCAGGCACTCAACTGACCCAAATGCTGATTTTCGTGGTTCAACATCAAATAAGGTAAGGCCATTCCAACCCGCGGCATCCCAGCAGCCCAGCGGGGAAGCTTGACCGCCTGTTCAAAAACCGAATCGTCACAGTCTGACAACAGCTCGGACACGTCACGGTGTCCTTGCAGGAATGTCTCGATCAACGCTTCCCTGGTTGGATAGATGCCCGGGTCCGACTGGGGGCTCGATAGCATCCCAAAAACATGGTCCCTGGGATCTTCAAAAACCTCACCTCGGATCAAGCATTGCATCACTGGCAAGTACACGTTGAGATGGCTAAACACCCAAGCTGGGTGATTGGCCGCAGCCATTTCAGATGGGGCTGGTTGCAACAACATCTGTTCATCGGACAGATCAGCGACCAGTTTGGGTGCATAATCGGTGTTCTTTTTCCAGCAAAACAGCAAGCCTTCGATGATGGGTGACATAGATAGTTCTTTTCCAGTTCGCAGCAATTGATTCGACAAGGGTACCGTAGAATCGGCGTCGAAATTCTAAAGGTTTCTCTGGAAACCCGCCACCACCAGAGATGCGGACATAAAGGCTGGAAATTCAAGGTTCTCTTCAGCTACCCGTAACCCGTTAAAAACTGTCCGCCCCAATCACTTCTCCACCGCTGACGGTTCCCAAGCTGCGCCAGATGTTCACGTCGATGGATTCGGCCAGAGACCGCGTCGACCCATCCAGCAGACCCACATTGACCATGCCACCCGCATGGTAACTGCGCGACGTAATCGCCGCGTAGGTAGCTTTCGTAGTACTATTACCTTCTTTCTCGGAATTGAAATCGATATCGTAAGTCTGACCCTCATACTCATACGGAACGACCGTGTTGGGTGTAAACACCGTCGTAAATCCGGAGTGATGGACTCGACCATCACACCATTCGGTATGTCCCGTGTTTTTATGAAGGTCACTACCCAGTTTGATTTGTCCGGTATAACCCATGAATGCCGTCGGATCCGCAGGCGGAACAGGACCCGGATCTTCGGTGTTTCGAATGTAAGAAGTGAAGGCCTTCACTTCAGCAACGCACAATGTATTGCTGGCACCATCCAAGACGGCACCAAAACGGACCTTGCCGTTCACATAAAAAAGCCCATCACCGCGTTGAGCCGTGGCCGGATCATGAACCAGCCAGGAACCAAAATTGAATCCGTAATTGTGAGGATGCACATGCGGCACGCCCGATTTAATCCGGACCGTATCATTGAGCTCACTGGGACAAAGATACATCGGCACCCGCATCGTCGGCACACCGGTCGCCTTGTTGGTCGGATCACTCCAGGCGATATCAAAATCGATCATGTCGTATGCGTTCGCCTGTTCACAGTAGGGCAGCAACTGGGCATGAATGGACCAGGCTCCATTTCCGGTTGCCAATCCACCTGGACCCAGCTCGTAGCTGGGCGGAAAATGGTTCCGCGCCGACTCGTAATTGTGCGACGACAAAACAACCTGTCGAACATTATTCAGGCACGATGTACGCCTGGCTGCCTCGCGGACCATTTGAACGGCTGGCAAGAGCATGCCAATCAGAATGCCAATAATGGCGATCACCACGAGTAATTCAACAAGCGTAAAGGCCTTCCGATCAAATAACGGAGGCCTTCCAAATTTCGCTGCGTTCATATCGGTCTGAATTTCAACGCACCCAGTCTTATTGTTATTGTTATTGTTATTGTTCGGAGTTGCCGGATCTATCGTAGTCTCGACAATAAACATCCGTTAATATTAAAGAGGTTGTTACTGCAACAATTATACCTCTTGAAAATATTTTTAAAGGCCTCTAAAAGAGCTTTTAAATTCCAACGCCTCAATAACGACGATAACATGACTGTCTTTCCGCCCAAAAAACTGTTCGACCTGGTCGACACCAATCAGGTCAATCCGGTCGACTGCCCTTGTGGGCAATCCCGTCGTGCCTTTACCGACGATCCCGATCGAACCGCATCGCTGCACGTCGTTGATATCAGTACGGATGCAAGAACGCATTACCATCGCAAACTGACTGAGATATATTATATCCTCGAAGGCCACGGCCAAATGGAACTGGATGGCGAGCTCCATGAAGTCGGCCCCGGCTCGGCGATCCTGATCAAGCCAGGTTGCCGTCATCGAGCCATAGGTGAAATGCGCATCATCAATGTGCCCGTACCGGCCTTTGACCCGGATGATGAGTGGTTCGACTAATATCCTGCCGTCGGAAAAATCCAGGGAGTGGTATCGTGTCGGCCGTCTGTCGAGCTGACCTATTGGGAAACAAGCAAGCATGAAACGTTACACAGCATTATGGCGAGACACGTGGTGGCTATGGGCCGGGCTGGTCTCTCTGGGTGTCGCGCTGGCCATCCTGGTCGAATGGGTGTTCCTGATCGCGTTGCCAATCAGCCTGTTTGCCTTCTTCTATTTCGGTTTGATGAGGTACGACGACGAGGGAAATCAGGTTGGCGACCGTTTTAATCCCTAGTCGCGATCACACCGTCACGAGGACCGCGGGAATCCAATAGGCGGACGTTCGTGGTAATCGCGATCCATCTGTGCCAGGTAATATCGGTCAAAAGAAGCCACCACACTCTCCAGGTCCGAATACGGCCCCGGCTCGTAACTCGAATCGCAAATCCCACGCTGGGCTAATTCACAAACCCTCCAGTCCTGCTGATTGGTCAAGTCCCAGAACTCTACCGCGGAGGTTGGATCAAACCCTGGCTCGGAAATCGAGTCCGGGTGAAACAGGAATTGGCACACGACCCTGGTTTCATCGGTCGCTTTTCGTTCCATCCGGTGCAGTAGGATGTAATCGGGATGGGGACTGATAAATAAACCGGGAAACAAGGTGTAATAGGCGACCATTCTTTGTTGTTCCTCACTCAGTCCTGGCAGGTATTTCCCAACCCGTCGTCCGTCGGTGGACATGGTTTGACAATCATCTGATAACAGCATGGGACCACCGAGAATCGGGCCATCGGCGATGTCATTGGTGGCACCCTGGAAGGGTGTCAACCGATTCAATGCAGGATGCACCGTGGGGCAATGGTAGCACTCGTTGTAATTCTGAAAAATCAACTTCCAGTTTGCCTGCACGCAATAATCAATTTCCCGCGCTACAACCAAATCCTCAAAATTCCAACCGGTCGCATGCGATTCGAGAGGCGCCAGGAATTCTGCCAGGCGTTCGGATGGATCACTCAGGTGGACAAACACGAACCCATGCCAGACCTCGCATTTGACCGACTTCAAGCCCCACTGCTCTGCATCGAACCCGTTCGCATCTGACATATTGGGTGCCGCCAACAACTTGCCACTGCGATCATAGGTCCAAGCGTGATACGGACACTGGATACGACTGCCCATCGTATTGCAGTTTTCAGCCGTTACCAATTCACTGCCTCGATGGCGGCAAAAATTGCGAAACGCACGGACCTGTCCGTCTTCGCCCCGCGCCAGGAACAAACGTTCATTCAACCAATCGACGCGATACAGGCCAGACGATTCAGAAATCTCGGAGCTTCTGCAAACATATCGCCAGTGACGGTTAAATATTTGCTCGGATTCCAACTCAAAGATGGCCGGCGAAATAACATAGTCCCGCAGCAGAGCTTTGTTACCGTTGGCAGATCGGCTGGAAGAATGATTCATGGCAATTTTAACGATTTCAAACTAAAAATTCGGCCTGCAACAACTGACTGGCTAATTCCGGGAATCAACCCGGCAAACGCCTTAATTCAATCCAATGTTTTGGCAGGGCTTGGTTCTTATTCATCTAGATTTGATTAGAATTTCATCTCTTCGTTAAGTACAGGTGACTCGCAATGATACAAAATAATTTCGGACAAGATGTTGAATTTCTGAAGAAGTACGTCGAAACGATCGTGCTGACCAATGGTCAGGGCGGACAAGTTGCCGTCGTCCCCGACTATCAGGGACGGACCATGACCTGTACCGCAAACAATGATCTGGGTAACAGCTACGGCTGGATCAACTATGACCTGATCGCCAGTGGGCAACGCGATCCGGTGGTGAATTTATATGGTGGCGAAGATCGTTTCTGGATCAGCCCCGAGGGGGGGCAATTCTCCCTGTTTTTTGATCCGGGTGACCCAATGGACCTGGCTCACTGGAGGACTCCCGCCCTGATCGATACGGAACCTTTTGATGTGGTCGCGCAGGACGAATCCAGCGTTGCTTTTCAAAAACGGGGACAGATGACAAATTACAGTCGATTTACATTCGACATGCAGTTCGATCGCAAGGTCATGGTACCCGACCCGGCCTCTGCGGCCGCCCGGTTTTCGATCAACCTCGACGGCCTCCGCGCGGTGGCCCACGAAAGTCATAACCGGTTAACCAACGTGGGAGACCAGGACTGGAAACCGGAAACCGGTTTGATCGGGATCTGGGTGCTTTGCATGAACGCGCCTTCGCCGCGAGCCACCGTGGTGATACCGTATCAAACGGGTTCCGATGCGGAGCGGGGACCGATCGTCAATGCAGATTATTTCGGAAAACTGGGAGCGGATCGACTGCAGGTCGATGACTCCAGGGGCCTGATCTATTTTCTCGGGGATGGCCTGTTTCGCAGTAAGCTGGGTCTGCAACTCGGCCGCGTCAAATCGACGATGGGCAGTTGGGACCCCGTTCGGCAGGCACTTTCGATCGTCGACTTCAATCTGCCGGCCGAAGCACCAACCGGTTACACGAATAACCTCTGGGAAATTCAGGACAATCCTTTCGCAGGAGACGTGATCAACAGTTACAATGACGGTCCCAATGAAACGGGTGGCATGCTCGGTCCTTTTTTTGAACTGGAAACCATCAGTCCGGCACTCGCCTTGAAGCCGGGCGAAGGCTACACGCATCTGCACCGGACACTCCGCCTGGAAGGAGATCCAGATGCACTGAACCGGGCTGCCGAAACCGTGTTCGGTGTTAGCCTGAAAGAAATCGAAACCAAGTTTGGAGAGTCAGCAGGGAACCATGAATAAATTTTCTTTTTGTAAATTCTGGATGTTTCAGACGGCCCTCATGCTGACTCTCGTTGTCCCCACAACGAACAACATCAGGGCTGCCGATCCGGATAACCAGCGTTCCTTTAAAAAACCGAACGTGGTTTTCATCCTGGCCGATGACCTGGGATGGCGCGACCTGAGTAACGAAGGCAGTACATTCTACGAAAGCCCCCATATCGACCGGATCGCCCATGAAGGGATGAAATTCACCCGTGGCTATGCCGCCTGCCAGGTATGCAGTCCCAGCCGCGCCGCCATCATGACGGGAAAAGCTCCCGCCCGGGTCAAGATCACCGACTATATTGGCGCCCCCGGTGGCACCCAATGGAAGCGGAACACCAAGTTATTACCGGCCCAGTACCAACGCCATTTGGCCCACGAGGAAGTCAGCCTGGCGGAAGCATTTAAAGAAGCGGGCTACGTTACCTTTTTTGCCGGCAAATGGCACCTGGGAGATAAGGGTTCGTTTCCCGAGGATCACGGCTTTGACTTTAACGTGGGCGGCCATCATCGTGGCACGCCTCCCGGCGGCTATTTCTCACCTTATAACAATCCGAAACTGAAAGACGGACCGGAGGGTGAGCTGTTGCCATTGCGACTGGGGCAGGAAACGGCCAATTTCATCCGTCAACATCGGGACCAGCCGTTTTTTGCTTTCCTCTCTTTCTATTCCGTGCACGGCCCGATTCAATCGACCGAAGCACTCTGGAAAAAATATCGGGAAAAAGCCAGCCAGCAAACACCACCGGACCACCGTTTCATCGTCGATCGTACCTCACCCGTCCGACAGGTTCAGGATCACCCCTTGTACGCCGGGATGGTCGAATCGATGGACGACGCCGTCGGCCTGGTTCTGGATACGCTGGACGAATTAAAACTGGCTGACAACACGATCGTCGTATTCACCTCGGACAATGGAGGAGTCTCGGCAGGCGACGGGAAAGCGACCAGCAATTTGCCGCTGCGTGGTGGCAAAGGTCGGCAGTGGGAAGGTGGCATTCGGGAGCCATACTATATCAAGTGGCCGGGAGTCGTCGCTGCCGGATCAACCTGCTCCACCCCGGTCATTGGAATGGACTTCTATCCAACGTTGTTGGAAATGGCGGAACTGCCGATGCGGCCCGACCAACATGTCGATGGTACCAGCCTGGTTCCTCTGCTCAGGGGACAGTCGCTACCAACCAGATCGCTTTACTGGCACTACCCACACTATGGCAACCAGGGGGGGGAACCGTCGGCCATCATCCAACAGGGTGATTGGAAATTGATCCAGTACTTTGAAGATGGCCGTCGCGAGTTGTATCACATCACAGAGGATTTGGGCGAACAGGACAATCGGGTCGAGCAACAACCGGAGCGGGCTCAACGGATGGCCAACCAACTCCGCCAATGGCAACAGAGTGTGGATGCGACCATGCCCACCTCGAACCCTAATTTTGATGCGGCAAAATACGCAACGCAACAAATCAACACGCGAGAAAAAACCTTGCCCAGTCTTGAAAGACAGGCAGCCAGTTTCCTCAAGCCAGATTACAAGCCAGGCAATGGCTGGCTTTGGAAAAGGCGGAAAAAGTAAACCCGTGGTTGCGGTTTACCCATTTTAAGTAGAAGCTCAATAGATCGATTCCAGACTGTTTAACTTACCTGAGACCCAATCATGAAACTCACATTCACGTTAACGAGCCTCGTTTGTCTACTCGTCACCGCATCGATGTCATTCGCGCAGGAGACGGAATTCAAGTCCATTTTTGACGGGAAATCACTCGATGGCTGGCGAGGCGATACCGAGGTATGGCGAGTCGAAGATGGGGCGATCGTCGGGGAAACAACCGCCGATAAGACGATCAAACAAAACATGTTCCTGGTCTGGGACGAGGGTGAGCTGGACGACTTTGTATTGCGACTCAAGTTTCGAATTTCCGGGACTGACCGGGCCAACAGCGGCATCCAGGTCCGCAGCTCTCAGGCCGAAAATGGAGCGATGGCTGGCTACCAGGCCGACATCGATCGCAGCGGAAAGTTCATCGGTATCGTTTACGATGAACGGACCGGCCGAGGGATTCTGGCCCAGCGCGGGCAGAAAGCGACCATCGACAAGGAGGGCAAGAAGAAGAACGAAGCGATCGGCAAGGCTGATGAACTGCTGACCCATATCAACATGGATGATTGGAACGAATACGTGGTTACTGCCAAGGGGAATGAAATCACGACCCAGATCAATGGCAAAACGATGTCACAGGTGATCGATGATCAACCCGATCATTTTGACCGCAAGGGACTGCTTGGTCTGCAGCTGCACGTCGGTCCACCGATGAAGATCGAATTCAAGGATATTGAACTGAAACGATTGCCGCTGGCAAACGAGCAGAAAAAAGTCGTTTTCATTGCTGGCAAGCCAAGTCATGGACGGGGTCAGCACGAGCATAACGCTGGCTGCCTGCTGATGGCCGAGTGCCTGGACCAAGCGGCCAGCAAGGGCGAACTGCCGGTCGTCACCAAGGTCTATCAAAACGGGTGGCCGGATGATCCCACCGCCCTCGACAACGCGGATACCGTCGTCGTTTACTGCGATGGAGGCGGGCGGCATTACCTGCATGCCCATGGTGAAGAATTTGAAGAGATCATGCGAAAAGGGGTTGGCCTGGTTTGCATCCATTACGGAGTCGAAGTGCCCAAGGGAATGTCGGGCCAACGGTTCCTGCAATGGATTGGCGGTTACTTCGAAACGGACTGGTCGGTCAACCCGCACTGGGTTGCCAAATTCGAATCGCTACCGAAGCATCCCGTTACCCAGGGCGTCCAACCTTTTGAAATCAACGACGAGTGGTACTACCACATGCGTTTTTCACCTGAAATGAGTCGCGTTACCCCGATCCTGTCAGCCCTGCCAAGCGCCGATACGCTAAAACGCAAAGACGGCCCCCACAGTGGCAACCCGGCTGTTCGCAAGGCGGTACTGGAGGATAAACAGCCCCAACATCTGGCTTGGGCGTTTGTTCGTGGAGATGGGGTTGGCCGCGGTTTCGGTTTCACCGGGGGTCATTTCCACAGCAACTGGCAAAACGATGACTTCAGGAAACTCGTGCTCAATGCGATCGTCTGGTCTGCCAAAGTCGATGTGCCGGGCAACGGAGTTGCGTCCCAAACCCCGTCGGACGAGGCAATGGAAAATAATCAGGACACTCCGAAACGGGCTCCAAAAAAGAACGCCAACCCAAAGAAACAAAAAAAGTAAGCGGAACGGGTGAACTTCATACGGCCATCGACAATGAATGGAACCGCGCGGCACTTGGAATTCGATCTCAAGGGCCAGGTTGAGTCCCGCATGGTAGAACGGCCATATGCCAACGCTCTTTTAGTTCACCAGGGACCGTACTGGCCAAGCACCCCTCACCTGTCGTGTTCACGGGAGTAACCATGCCGATCGAAGTTGGCTTGATCTCTGACACCCATGGCTTTCTAGATCCACAGGTTGCCAAGGCATTTGCCGATGTCGATGAAATTTGGCATGCGGGCGATTTTGGCGACCTGGAGGTAGCCACCCAGCTTGAACAGTTGAAACCACTTCGCGGGGTTTTCGGTAACATTGACGATTTGGAGATTCGCAATGAGTACCCGGAAGACAGCCAGTTTGAATGCGAAGGCGTTTCTGTCTGGATGACGCATATCGCCGGGCGGCCAGGTTTCTACCATTCACGTGTTCGAAAAAAACTGAAGAAGAGTCCGCCAGACGTGCTGATCTGTGGGCATTCCCATATTTGCCACGTCCAACGGGACAAGGACATTCAAGACATGCTGTACCTGAACCCGGGCGCCGCAGGTCACGCCGGTGCGCATGTTATGCGAACGTTGCTAAAGTTCCAGATTTTTGAGGGTCAGGTCCAGAATCTGCGCGTCATTGAGCTTGGCCCACGGGGCAGAATGTCGACCGGTTCTGGGCAATCCTAATACTCTTGCATGAAACACATTACTGTCCGAAACAGGCTCACCGCTAACTGTCGGAGGATTGCTGGCGACGCGGCAGGCCTTCCAACTGCTCACGAAGCCGGGCGATCGGTGTGCGTATTGGCTCCACCAGATTCCCTTCTTCTGATTGGGCCCGCAGACGAAGTGGTAAACGATGTTTTTGGACTTCACTTTCGAGTGCCGCCAACCAGGATGGCAAATCCACCCCAACACCGACGGTCGCCCTGCAGAACGCATGGGACTCATGCTGAAGTAAGTCAAAGGCGCGTTGACTTTTGCGCGAGCCCGAATCCTGCATCGCCGGTCCCACCAGAGATCGTAGCCGGTCAATCTGCATTGGCTGTGAAAAACGCTCCTCCAGTCGTCGGCCGACCGTATCCAATTGAATCGAGTAATTACGGCGCATCTCCTCCAGGCGGTCCAAGAACTTTTGCGCCTCGGGACCGACTCGTTCGGTCAAGGATCTGCGCCACATGCGGGCCACCGAGTTTTCACCGAAGCGAACCAGGATCTCATGTCCCCAAACGACCGGTTTCAGATTCCAGCAGACCCGGTCATAACGACCACGCAGACGCAGGAAATCAAGAAAAATATAGACCTGTTCACCTCGATCCGATTGGGTAGTGGTTGAATTGTAATCCCGGTATTCATTGTAATTCTCGTAGACCGCCTCCAACACAAGAGTCAAACAGTTGACTGCTTTTTCCATCGGCAATGCGGTACCCAATTCGTCCATGATCCTCAAATCCAAAGGCACGGCCGCATCACGCACATTCTCAAACCAGACATTGGCGCCTTGATGCAATATCGAACGAATACTGGACAAATTCAGAAAATCCTGGGTAAACAACCCCTCCCCATAACATTTAATAAACTCGACCAAATGATTCCATGATTCTTTATCGTTGACTTTCTCGAGCACGGTCAGCCGCAGCGTTTTGCTGTGGCTCAACCACATGATCAACATCGACTCTGTCAGCATTTCGACACAATCAAACAAAGCCGATTCGGCTTCCTGACTGGCGTCGGATTCCGATCTCCCCTCAGCGATCAGTTGTTGTTCAAAGTCCTTGGTGGCCCGAACGAGGCATTTGACCGACGATGTATAGGCAATTTGAAACAGGTCATCAAATTCCGTGACAGCGCCGCGAGCGATCTTGTGATTGCGTTCCATTGCCAACGCGGTACCCGCCAACTCATGCGTCTCGGCGATCAATCCCAGGCGGGGCAAACTTGCCAGCAGGTCATGCAACGAAGATTGCAGTCCCCTGGCCTTTAAGATGCGCTCCGGCTGGCCCCCTTTACTCAACGGAACGTACAACAGCATGCGATCCCCAAGGTAATCGATCAAGTCGGGAAAATAATCCCGCACCGCTTGTGCATCACTCAACAAGATGGCCGCGAAAAGAGTGATCACCGGGGAGCCATTGATTTCCGAATCTACCTGGTCAAGGGGTTTATCGTCGATCAGGTAATCGATCGATGCACCGACAGCCGATAGCATTCGCAACGCGTTTTCCGTTTCGACGCAGCTGTTCATGATCCGTTCGAGTAAGGTCTCCTTGTACAACCGGTGTTTGTCGTAAGCAGCCATCGAATCCTGGTCGACCCCCGATTTTGGCAGGCGGTACTTGTAGACCGTTTGCAGCAAATCCATCAGCCCGGTGCGATTACAGGATGCCTGCTCGATCCACTGGCTTACGATGGCTCGACGTTTCCTGAGCTGCGACTCAATCTTGTCGTCGACCTGTTGGCGCGACCGTGTAGGCAAAGGAACGGTCGCTGCGATTCGCCAAAATCCGGCTAGTGTCGCCAAGAACTCCAGTCGATCGTTGACCCGGTCCGTCTCGGCCTCCAGTTCCTCGTCATGACTGGAATCCGGATCAAAAATGGGACCATCGATCCCATCGTCCGTGGAATCGACGTAGGTCACGTCTTCATAGGCAGCTTGATAAATCGCAACTTCCGGATCATCGTCATCATCAAATTCTTCAAGTTCCATCTCCTGCTGGGTTGCGGCCGATCGATCCGAGCCAGCCTGTCTCCCAATTTCAAACCCCGGAACTTGCCAGTAATGGTCCGCGTTGACCTCGATGAAGTCGTAAAATTTTTGGATGCGTTTCCAGATCGCCTCGCGCTGCTCACAATCAGCTTCATCCAGCAGGTCTCTCTGTTCTGAAATCCATCTCCACAACAGATTGTGAAACGAGCTGTCTCCCTGCTGCAATCGAATGTGATCTGCCTGGCTTAACCAATGCACCATTAAGGCGGTCGCGGTTTTATAATCGGCGCGTTGCATCAAGGCATCAATGACCAGCGCGTAAGCCTTGGGAGAGTCAAAGATGGCAGCATATTGACCCCAGAACTGAATGTTCCCCGTTTCCGCACCCCCTTTGTGCCACAGGTTGAGCGCGTTGGCAACGTGCTCTGCCGCCTGGAAAATGTCCTGGGGATCCACCGCATCAACCGCCATCACCTGATGGGTCGCGTATTTCTGCCACCAGTCAACGATCCCCAAAAACTCTTGTCGTATTTCCTCGCACATCCCAAGATCATCAATCGCCGCCGCTTCGCTCCACAATTTCGAATGCAGACCTAAAATGCGTTCCACCAGTTCGACCAGTTCGTAGGCGCGATGGTCAGGGACGGTATTTTCGTTGGCAGGAAACAGGCTGAAGTTGGCATCGAATCCAAGAATGTTCCAAGGATCTACCACGGCTCCGCATTCAACTCCCCGTTGCAACAGCGAGATGATACGAGGGACCTGATCAAATGCACTTCGCAGCTCACCGTTATTGATACGCTGGTTGGCGCTGCTCAACAGGCAATCAATTTGACACAGAATGCGGGCCGAAGCGACGGGAACGACCTGGGACTGTTTTTCGGCAGCCTCGGAAAATCCCATTCTCGCAAAAATCGAAGCCAATCGGCAATTGACCAGTTGCGAAGCCCGCAGCCGTGCCAAATTTTGGTTGAGATGCTGTCTTGCCCGTCCAAAGGGTTGGCGACTTGTTTCCGATTCGGCTCGTAAACGATCCTGATGGGACTGGGGTAAACGCCCCAGCAAATCGAGATAAAACTGATCTCGGTAGGCGGCAATCGCCGGCAACAATTTCGACAAAGTTGTATTGGAATCAAATGTATCTGGAGCGTTTCCACTGATCCCCGATGCCATCAGCATGGTTCCTGCCAAGACCGCTCCTGCCTCAACCACCAGTTCTTCTGCTGGAATATCTGGATTCAATTCTGCACCTTCGGCGCGCTCCAAAAGTGCATCCAAGGTAACCTGTTGCACAACGAAACGGTAATACAAACCCGAATTATCGACGCGATGCTCGTCCCATTGACCGAATTGATGGTTAGGACGCTTATTGATGGGATGATCAAAATCATAAGCCCGCGGATCAATCGCGAGAACTTGCAGGCGTTGCGGATCAAAATAGGCAGACCGGAGAATATCTGGATCTGATTGCCGAATGAAGTCGATTGCAATCTCGACAACCTGTTCATAGCGTCCATGAGCTGCACCGGCACCTGCCAAGTAAACAGGAATCGGGCAAACCCACTCGTGGGGATAGGCTTCAATTTTTTGAGATTCCAACGTCGCGACCTGTCGATGACCAATAAAATCATTCAGCTCCGACAGGGAACGCTTAACAACCGACGCTTGATCAACACTCTCTGTTCGATTCCTGAGAATGGCCTGCATGACCAAGCCGACAAAAAATGAATTAAACAGTTGTTCATCCGGCTGGTGAAATAAAAGATCACCATGGTAATCACGATAGGCTTTGAGGAACTGGCAAGTTGCTTCCAAAACTTCCCGAGCCTGAGTAGCGTTTTGAAAATTCGAATCCGACTCGGCCAGTAAATCCACCGCCTGATTCAAAAACTCTACTACTCGAAATGCTGTCGAACCGGGGTTGGCGGACGCTTGGCAGACATCTTGTTCAGCAAAAACGGAATTCAGGTTCTTCATGAATTGATCATCTGGAACTCCTGATGAAAAATTCAGGTAACCGAGAACCTGTTCGGCAAATCGAGGATTTGGCGTTTCGGAATTCAGGGAACCCATCGAATAAACCTGCCGAGTTGGGAAATCTGGCTGCCATCTCAAACTGACAACAACAAATGATGATCAAGTTCGGCTTCACACTTTAACTCTCACATCTGAGCCATCGTAAAAACGCAAAGGAATTTGGTCTAGGCGGGACAAACGACAAGAATTAAACCTCATCCGAGCGACAGGCCCGGGATCCCCCCGCCCCGGCCAGCCGAAACGTCGACCGAAACGGCGACCGAAACGTCGACTAACGGCGAATATGGCATCGCAAACTAACAGTCGTGCCAGATAACGGGCTGAATGGGGTTTTTCCGGATAAACGCATATTGGTTTTTCTGAGGCATCATCTATTTCCCGTGTAATTTCATGGGAAACCTTGTCGATTTCTTGATAAAATAGGACGTTGTTGTTTACATGGTGCTCCGCCGTTGAGGAATTTCCGAAGATGTTTAACTTCAAATTGATGCCATATCTACCGCTGGCCGTTTGCGCGTGCTTAATTGCAGGCTCACTTGTTGGGCCAGCGGTGCGAGCCAATGATGGTGTGCTTTCTGATGCGAGTGTCAGCAATGCCGGATTGGTTGTCGACTGGTTTACCCAGGTAGAAGTCGCAGCAGGCGGTTACTTGGTAGACATCCAGATGACGGTTGATGAGAACCAAACCACGACGCTGTTTGACGTCATCTATGGCAAACACAACGAACAGATTTCTGAAAATGACTTGGACGCTTTTGGCAAGCCGTACGGTATCAAAGGTGCAGAAGAGCAGGCCAATGTTCGTCGCGAAATCATTCAGGCAGAACTCAAAGCCCAAAATCAATCGGATGTAGAGGTCAAGATTGAGAAAGTTGTTTTACCCAAGATCACTTTGTATACGGTTAATTCCCACGGAGTGACGACTGCGTTGGATGGTGCAACGGGTGAAACAATATGGGTAAAGGCGGTCGGCCGTCGGAACTTCCCAACGATCGGTTTGGGTGCGTCGACAGGTTCTTATGTAAGTGTCAAGGGCAAGTCGGTTTACCAACATGGCCGGGTGGCCGTGGTGAATGGCAATTCAATTTACTGCCTGGATGCTGGCAATGGAAAATTACTGTGGAGCGAACCAGCAACGTGGCCTCCGATCGCTCCACCAGTGGTCAACGATAAATTCATCTTCGTTCCCACGACAACCGGACGGTTGCAGGTATTTTCTTTAGAGAACAAAGGGATCGGTGAAGACAATTTTGTTTCCATCGGCATTTCCACATCACGTCCATTGTTGACAGAAAGAACCGTTTCATGGGCAACCGACAGTGGTTACTACACGGTTGCACCCAACCACGAAATCCGTTCACCAAAATTCCGTGTCAGTGCCTCGGATTCAATCATGTCAACCGGTGGCTACAGCAATGGACTCCTGTTTGTCACTTCAAAAGACGGTTACATCTACGCCGTGGATGAACTTCATGGAGGATTGGTTTGGGAACTCACCATGGGACAACAGATTTTCAACTCCCCGGTGGCGATGCAAGATGATCTTTACGTTTTCACAAGGGAAAACAATCTTTTCAAGATAGCAGCCGAGTCGGGCAAGCGAGCAGACGGTTGGGATGACCCGGTTTCCAACATCACCGAGTATGTCGGTGCGAGCCAGAAAAGGCTCTACGTCTTGGACAAAATGAAAAAACTGAATGTGCTGGATCAAGCTTCGGGTGACCTGATTAATGTTATCGTCAGCGATCCTGTCACGCTTGTTTGTGCAAACACAAAAACGGATCGTCTCTACGTCGGATCCAAACAAGGTTATATCCAATGCATTCGCGAGGTCGGAAATGAGTTTCCTTTCTTTCACGATGCCGACACCAAGAAAAAGGATGAGGACGAGGGCCAAAAGGACAATCCTTTCCGCAAGGATGAACCCGGCAAAGATCCATTCAAGGCGGGCACTGACGACGACCCCTTCAAGACCACGCCCAAGAAGGATACCGATGAGGACAAGGCGGACCCCTTCAAAGCGGGTGGCGCCAACGACCCATTCAAATCGGGTGGCGGTGGCGATCCCCTCAAGTCAGGCGGCTCTGACGACAAATCAGGTGGCGGCGACGATCCCTTCAAGTCAGGTGGCTCTGACGACAAATCCGGTGGCGGTGACGATCCCTTCAAGTCGGGTGATGGTTAGGTTGACCCCCCGGATCCAACACGCGCCTCAGCTCTAAACGGCCAAACCAATCAACCGCTTGAAATTCGAGCGGTTTTTTTATTCAACAAGCCATCGACAATTTTGACAATTGGCCAGCAGACACGGAAACGCCCGCTTGCGGCCAAACCAACGATTCGAGACAATCAAAAAAATAATGCCACTTTGCTCGATATGCGAAGTGGTTTTTTTCATTGACGAGTCTCTGCGGTTTTCCAGATCAACCGCGGCAGCGGGACAGCACGAACTGGAATATTTGACGACGGAAATCATTTGAAATGGAATCACCAAGAATCAAACGTGCCTTGATCAGTGTCAGCAACAAAATGGGACTGACTGATTTTGCACGAGGATTGACGGATGCGGGTATCGAGCTGTACAGCACGGGTGGCACCCGGCGGCACCTGGAAAACTCCAACATCCCGGTAACGGATGTTGCCACGTACACCGGATTCCCTGAAATGATGGACGGCCGCGTCAAAACCCTACACCCAAAAATTTTTGCAGGCATACTTGCCCGTCGGAATAACGACTCCGATGTGGCAGCATTGCAGGAACATGAAATTGAGACCTTTGACCTGGTCGTGGTCAACTTGTATCCGTTTGCTGCCACCATCGCCAGGCCTAACGTCTTGATTCGGGAAGCGGTAGAACAGATCGACATTGGCGGACCCAGCCTCGTGCGGGCTGCGGCAAAAAACAGCGACTTTGTGACGGTCGTGACCGACCCCGAGCAGTACTGGTCCGTTCTGGAAGAAATACAATCCGAGGGCAAAACGACCGCTCGGATGCGGCATGAATTAATGGCGAAAGCGTTTCAGCACACGGCCAATTATGACAAAACCATTTCAGAATATTTTTCCGGTCAAACCGAGGGAGAGGTCTTCCCAACCACGCTACAGTTCAGCTTTCACCGGCAAATGACTTTGCGTTATGGAGAGAACAGTCACCAAAGTGCCGCACTTTACAGCAGTGACCATTGTGCCGATGCCAATCTGGTCAACGCCCGCCAGCTCAATGGTAAGCAATTGTCCTATAACAACCTGCTGGACCTCGATAGTGCTTTGGCCATGGTAAGGTCCCTCGATCAACCTGCTTGTTCGGTCATCAAACACAACAACCCGTGTGGTGCGGCAACCGCTGAAACCCTGCTGAAAGCCTGCCAGGCCGGCCTGGCAGGTGACCCGTTAAGTGCATTTGGATCGGTCGTCGCATTCAATCGAATCGTCGATGTGGAAACGGCCAACTTCCTGTCGGAGGGTGAGTTTTTCATTGAAGCGATCGTCGCTCCTGATTTTTACGCCGATGCCCTTGATGTCCTGAAGACCCGTCCGAAATGGAAGAAAAACGTTCGTTTACTGCAGGTCGGTCAATTATCGGCTCCGCAACCAAGATGGGAATTGCGGCAAGTTCTAGGTGGAATGCTGGTTCAGGATTCGGACAATCAGTCGGACGACCCAACCGATTGGCAGTTAGTAACCGACCCACAGCCAGACGATCGGCTAATGGCAGAATTGAGTTTTGGTTGGCACATGGTTCGTTTTGTAAAATCCAATGCGATTACTCTGAGTAAGAACTGTGCACTAGTAGGTGTAGGTGCTGGGCAGATGAGCCGAGTTGACGCTGTAGAAATTGCCATCAAGAAAGCGGGGGACCGCGCCGAGGGAAGTGTCCTGGCGTCGGACGCATTTTTCCCGTTTCCGGATTCGATAGAGGTTGCCGCGAAAGCAAATATTGCGGGAATCATCCAACCCGGTGGTTCGGTTCGAGACGATGAAGTTATTGCAGCTTGTAATCAACATGGGATTCCACTGATCCTGACCGGCGCTCGACATTTCCGACATTGATTTCGGAGCAGGATTGCCAGCAATGAAACGATCGGCCGCCATCCTGGGACCCACCCCTTCGTTTGTAAGATGGGCCATACGCGTCGAATGCCCGTTACGGGACTTACCTGACCAAAACTTACCCGATTCCACGTTCCGTGAACTACGTGGCCTGAGGGAGCTATCCTATGGTCTGCGGCAAAATCGGGTATTCAATGGCATCTGCATTCATCCCGAATGGAATCAGGACAGCGATACCGCCAAAGGTTTTTTCACTGACGAAATATGCGAAGTTTTTGGAGGACCGGATTTTGTTGATTCCTGCTGCAAAACCTGCCCCGCCAACGCCTGCCAAGTGGCCGCAGGACCATCGTCCGTTACAGCCGATCAACGGCCGCTATGGGCAGGCTGTTATGGCTGGTTTCCCTCTCGGCACGAAGCCCAGGATTACCTTCAGCTTTTCCACGTTGCCTGGGAAGCATCCAATGGCAAGCCAGACATCGACGGGGGACTGAAAACCACTCCTTGTTGGTATGGTCTATGGCAGGTTCACCATTGGGCCGGACAGCGATTGGAGCATCTCGACCTCTTGATAAACCAGGTGATCGAACTGGGTGGGGCAACCGTTGCCAACGATCCCAACCTTGGCGAATTGGCAGCCGCAGTCCGGCAGTGCCGAGATTCCCAATTGTCACTGGAAACCGAGCTGGTTCCAGCAGGTCACTCGGACGGGATCCACTGGTGCCTGGAGTCTCATTGTCCCGACTGCGGCAAGGAAATGGACTCGCAGCAACTCGACTGCCCTGCTTGCGGACGACACGGGCGCCCCCATCCAGAATCAAGAAGAAAAGTACTTGGACAACGCCCCTACCGCCCACTGAAACAAATGATCGGCCCCAAAAAAACGGAAGAAATAATATTGACTTATAAGAAAACAAAGGACCGACAAGTAAACAACTAGCGGGTGGACTTGAAATATCCGCGGTTTGATCTGGCCGTTACAAAGTGGTCGTATTCGGTTTCCAGCTGTTGCAGCTCATTAACAATCCAGATCTCGAGTTTAAGTTCCAGGGGCGATATCGCCTCGGTATTGGATTCTCGGGAATCTGTTGTTTTGGTTTGCTTTTCGGACATGATACGGCCTCTGTAAGAACAAACAGTTGGTTAGATGCGACAAACACCGTGGTTTAATTCCTAAAACGCAACTGTCATGCCAAAAAGAGAGAATGCGTTCGGCCCCAGAACCACCACTTTTCAT
This sequence comes from Mariniblastus sp., assembly GCA_014237975.1. GTDB lineage: Bacteria > Planctomycetota > Planctomycetia > Pirellulales > Pirellulaceae > Mariniblastus. Next base: position 41,190 of record JABACA010000003.1, read on the forward strand.
TGAGAAAATGGGCCTGTTGCGCACCTTTTTGCCACACGGCGAGACGAAAAGCGTCATTTTGAGCACACCCAGTGACCGAATTGACTGCAGCCATCACCATCACCGAGAACTGCTGGTACCGATCAAGCGGATAAGCCGGATGAGAAAAACCGCCGCTGCGCCTGGGTTAGTGTGGTAAGCGATGCCCTTGAAACGAATTACGTTCACCAGACCACTTGTGAAATAAGAAAACCGAATTGGAGGCCGAACCTCCGTGTCAGACCAGGCAAGATAATTTGAGTCCTCCGGTTAGCCATAAATTACTTTTCAGGCAAATAACGGGCTCTGGGCGGTTGATGACATGTTTGAGAGTGATAAACTGATCGGGAATTGGAAACTTACGCCCGGTGTTGGGCACAACAAATGAGCCATATTTTTTCGGAGGCTACACCCAGATGAAACGGAATCTTCTACCACTCGTAATTGCAATGCTGTTTGTCACTGGCACTGCATTCGCACAAGAAACGCCACAACCAGCCGATGGCGTTGTTGAAGCGCCAGTGTCACCAGAAGCTGCGGTTGGAAGTAGTGACTGCTGCAATCCCTGCTGTGATCCTTGTGATCCATGCTGTAATCAGCGACAAGGTTTCTTTGCTCGAATGCGAGCTCGACGCTGTTGTGAAACAACCTGTTGTAACGAGTGTACGACAACGGTTCAAACAGCCTGCTGTGATCCTTGTGATCCATGCTGCAACCAGCGTAAAGGTCTCTTTGCACGCATGCGAGATCGTCGCTGTTGTGAAACAACTTGCTGTAATGATTGCGCGACTACCGTTGAAACGGCCTGCTGCGATCCTTGTGATCCCTGCTGCAACCAACGTATGGGTTTCTTTGCTCGCATGCGAGCTCGCCGTTGTTGTGAACCAACTTGCAACACATGCGAAACGACTGCAATGGCCATGCCTGAAATGACCACGACTGCTGCAGTTGCTCCAACCACTGATTGTGGTACGTGCCAAACTGACTGCTGCAAACCTCGCCGTCGCACAATGTTCCGACGTCGCAATTGCTGCAATTAGTCAATCTGACTAAACCAATCGCAAAAAACCGCTGTCGTATGGCAGCGGTTTTTTTTTGACCATCACTCTATCTCCATAGCCTCACCTGGCCTGGAAAGTCCTTAAGACAGGGCCGTCTTCTCACAGGCTATTCAGGAAAGCGAGCAAGTTTTTCACTTCTTCCTCACTCAGCGGAGCATCCAGTTGATGCCTGTATTTCTTGACAACATCAGCCAATGAACTGGCTCGATTGTCATGAAAAAAATAATCTCTTTGACTCAATCCCAACAGCACCGGCGGGTTGAAAGTTCGCAAACCATTTTCGTCGGACAGCCCCACATCATAATTTTGACGCGAGGAATAATGGGGAGGCTCGTGGCATTCAGTACAATTCAATGAACCAAACAACCGCTTTCCCTGATGGATTCGATCGACCTGCTCCCTTTTCCTGGCTGCATTGATTGCCGGTGGAGCTGGAAGCGTCTGCAGGAAAGCCGTGATGGCACTGACCGTTTGTTCTTCAACCCGATGGCTGGATTGCATGGTCACCTCAATCGACTTCCGCACCTGATCGTCCAGTGAGATGGAACCGCCATTCCAGGCAAAGGGCGCCGATCCGGATCGTCCCAATAGTGAGATAACCCTTTTGGGCGTCCCAAACGAACCATCGCTGGCATTGTCATTCAGTTGACCATTTGTGTGGCCTTCAACATGACAGCTATGACAGCTCATCCATCCATCGAGTGATAAGTTTGCATCGGAAAACAATCGCTCACCCTGCTGCGCCATTGTCAGCTCCGGCGTCTGGCCCAAGCTGATCGTCTGGATCGCTTCGAATTTCTCCAGATCGATGACCGTCACGGAATCATCCAGCATATTGACCACGAACGCCTGTCTTCCCAACCCGATTACATCCAGCGGCCGGCGGCCCGTTTCCACAAAGGCAAATTCCAATTCATCACTCAAAGCCACGCCCAGTTGATCAACGCCAGCAAGGGCTACCAAGGTGTACTGGGGACTCAACCAGATAGCACCCGGATCCGCTTTGGCGTTTCGCGGGCCACCGATAGCGCGGTAATCTTTTAAAAGCAAATCGACTTGGGCAGTTTCGTGCAACCATTCAACGGGTACCTGGCTGACTCGATTGGCCACCATCAAACCCCAGAATACGTCATTTCGTGTAGACTGCGCCAACGGGTTTAACATTTGGTCCGTCAACAACAACGATTTCCCATCCGGCCGCAGTGCTGCTCCACCGAACCGATGATCAGCGACTAACCGGTGGTTTACTGTGAAGGTCCGAGCATTGACAACAGCCATTTGTCCATCGAATGCACCGAGTATCAACAGATCTTCATTGTCTATCCAACACAACCGGCCAGGAACGAAATCGAGGTCAATCACGCGGCGACTCATCGGGTTGGAGTCCCACTCCTTAATCTTGGAAATCTCGATTTGCCTCGACCAATGGCCTGCAACGGCAATCAGATCGTTTCCCGGAGAGATCTTGACCGACCGACAGTAATTAACTGTTTTAGAATTCCATTGTGCTTGAAGCCGACCGTCTGCCAGCAGTTTCAGACAATGCAATCGACCATCATCAACATCCGTCAACAAAAAAAAGCGTTTACTACGATCGGCAGTGAACCCAGCAGCCTTATTCACGACATCGAATTCCGAAACCACAACGTTGTTGACCGAATCAATGACGGAAATAGAGCCACTGGTTGAGTTGGCTACCAACAGTCGATTCTCTAAATAAGTCGATTCAATAGAAATGGGGCGACGGAATCGAACCTGGTCCTTGGCACCGTCGAAATCCGCTTCCTCAGCTTGAGTCGTTTCCGCAGTCGTCCAGAAGAGCCCGTTCCCTACAGTGATGAACACGATCATCACCAAAAGTTGGCCCACAAGCGAATACCCAAATCGAAATCTATCTAACATGAAAATCCAATCAATCAACTTTCGATTCCGGCACCCATTTTCCCAAAAAACGATGAGTCTGTCGAGTTTGCATTCGCTACCATCGTTTATTGGGCAGGGGAATGGAGGTTCAAGATTTAAGTTTTTTCGAAAACTAATTCCTGCCCTGTCGAACTGGGCCAGTACCTCGGCCTCTCTTAAACCAGTATCCAATCGCCCTAATCTGATCCAGAGTGATCGTCAAACACCACCATACACGACACAAACGGGTTGGCTGACAAACGGGGCCGGTCCCTACGAATATCTGTTGGATTCGGCTCAGATTAGGTTTCGGCATGGCATGCGGGCATCGATACGACGCTGACTGGGCTCATTCGCTATGGAATTCACCAATCGGGCATGTGGCACTGGCATTTACTTGAATTGTTTGAAACAATGGAGTTTTGTTGTCGGCAAGGGTTCATGGGAACCGCAGGCAAAATCGTTCTGGAATTGAGCGTGGAAATTTAGATGGTCATTGATCTCGCGGCGATTGCACGCGATTTAAAGAAGCCGGTTGAGCAAATCGAGACGGCTTTGAAACTGCTGGATGATGGAAACACTATCCCGTTCGTAACTCGTTTCCGTAAAGATGAAACCGGCGGATTGGACGAGGAGGCATTGCAGTTTATCCAGCAACGCGTTGCCAAGATCAGGGCGATTGATGAACGACGCGCTTTCGTGCTGAAATCTGTCGAGTCGCAGGGGAAATTGAATGACCAGCTTGCGGCAGCCATCAAAGCGGCAACTTCATCTAGAGAACTAGAAGATGTTTATCTGCCGTTTAAACCCAAAAAACAGAATCTGGCATCACAGGCCAAGCAGGGCGGCCTGGAACCGCTGGCCATGGATGTGTTTGAAAGTCGCTCAACCGAAATCGATTTGGCAACACGAGCCACTGATTTTGTTCGGGTCGACAAAGGTCTGAAATCCGTCGACGATGTTATTAAAGGTGTCGGTTACATCCTCGCCGAAAAATTCGCAGATCGTGGAGATGTTCGAGCATTACTGCGGAAGTGGGTCTGGGAAAATGGAAAACTCTTCACAACCATTATCGGCGCTGGGGAAACTTCCACGAAAGCAAGCCCAGTCAAAGAAGCGACTGAAGCCCGCCCCAAACCGGCACCTGTTGATGCAGCAACCGACCCGTCACCGTCCAAGCCCAATGACCCGTCCAATTCAACCGTTGCCGCAGAGCTTCCCGCCAGCGAGAGTCAACAGGAGCCAGGGGACACAGATCAACCCAAACCATTGAGCTCGGCGGACGTTGCTGAACCGAAAACTGACGATCCGGTCACAACTACAGAAAAATCGGCACCTGAAACGGAAGAATCCGTTTCACCACCACCTGAGAATCCTACACAAGATTCTGAGTCGCAGTCGGCAACAACCACTTCGGTGGATTCCGTTTCATCAGATGCGGCCCAGCAACCTGATGAAAAAATTGAGCCCGCCGTGGTCAACGAATCGCCTGGCACTTCACAATCCAGCGAGGTTATTGGCGGGAGCAACGGGAAAGACGTTCCCTCTGTCGATGCCGCCGGAACCGCCAAGAAGAAAAAGAAGAAAAAGAAGAAAAAGAAACCGGTCGACGACCCGTTTAAAGATTATCACGACTTTCAGACACCACTGAAGAACATCCCGCATTACCGGGTTTTGGCGATCAATCGCGGTGAGAGGGCGTCAAAATTAAGGGTGAAAATCAAAATTGAAGACGAGCAGCTCATCGCCTTAGCGAGTGAACACCTGGTACCAGCCGACCATCCCAACGCGGAATTCATGAAAAGCTGCGTCAAGGATGCGCTACATCGACTGATTATGCCCAGCCTGGAGCGGGAAATTCGCCGTGAATTGACCGATGGTGCAGAACGGCAGGCGGTTACCGTTTTCGCACACAATTTGAAAAACCTGCTGCTGCAAGCTCCAGTTCAAAACCAGAGAATATTGGCCATTGACCCGGGTTACAAGCGCGGGTGCTCGGTCGTTGCCATGGATAGCTGTGGCAAAATACTTGAATCGGCTCACATTTTTGTCGTTGGCAATCAACAACGTAAGACCGCGAGTACCGACAAGATCGTCGAGCTGGTCAACAAACACAAAATCGACCTGATAGCAATTGGTAATGGGGCTGCATGCCGAGAGGCTGAGCAAATGGTTTCCGATTCCATTGCCAACCACTTCGCAGAGCAAAGTCTCAAGTATGCAATGGTCAATGAGGCCGGAGCCAGTTTCTATTCCACCAGCGAGATCGGTCGCGAAGAACTGCCGAAACTCTCGCCTGCCGTTCGCAGTGCCGTTTCCATCGGTCGCCGTTTAATGGATCCCCTGTCAGAACTGGTCAAGATCAGCCCGGCCAACATCGGGGTAGGCATGTATCAACATGATGTAAAAGCAAAACACCTGAGTGACTCTCTCGATGAAGTTGTAAGGTTCTGTGTTAATCGCGTGGGTGTCAATGTCAACACGGCCAGCCCGTCACTGCTGCGTTATGTATCTGGCTTGAACCAGTTAACCGCTCGCCGTGTATTTGAGTACCGCGAAACTAATGGCCCTTTCAAGAATCGATTGGAACTCAAGAATGTAACAGGTTTTGGTGACGCCACGTTTGTCCAGTCAGCAGGTTTTTTGCGGGTACGTGACGGCAATCAGCCATTGGATTCCACTGCCATCCACCCGGAAAGTTACCCGTTTGTCGAAACGGTAATCAATCAGGTCGAAGCCTCACTGGAAGAGATTTTTCCGCAACCTTTGAATGAGAGCGACGTTAACCAGCCGGAGAAAACCGACACACCGCAATCGGTCGACCCCGCTGAAAGCGCCGCGGTTGATGGTGCCCCTGCCGACCCAACGAATGACAATGTCGAGCCCAAAGCCGACCTCGATTCGTCGCAATCCGCCGAACCGAAAGCGGAATCAATGGAGGCACCTCCCACTCACCAGGAAACTCCGCCAAGCGACGGGGCCGACCCTGAACCCGCCTCGACCATCGATCCGAAAGGTGAAGACACCAAGGAATCCCAACCGACCAATCAAAACAAAGCGGCACGCCAACCGAGTCCTTACCGGCTTTCGCCGGAAGTTATGAATCGCCGGAAAGAGATCGTCAGGGCCCTTCGTGAACTGGACATCCAGCAATTGGCCGTTGAGAACAACGTCGGGAAGATGTTGGCCAAAGATATCCTGCAGGTTCTTTGTCGACCCGGTTACGATCCACGGAACAAGATTAACCGACCCGTTTTTCGAAAAGGCATTCTTAAATTTGACGAACTGAAACCTGAACTGCAATTGGACGCCCAGGTTGTCAATGTCGTTGACTTTGGTGTGTTCGTCGACATCGGATTGGGAACCAGTTGCCTGGTCCACGTTAGCCAGTTGGCCAATCGTTACATTCGAGACCCCCACGAAATTTTTGCGGTAGGCGACGTGTTGCAGGTTTGGGTCACTGAGGTGGATGCCACTCAACGAAGAGTAAAATTGACTGCGATCCGTCCGGGATCACAAAGCAAGCCTGACAACAAACGAGGGCAACCACGACGAGGATCTGGCAACTCTAACCGGCACGTCGCGGGCAGTAACCGCCCTGCCAACCGGCGAGACCGTCAGCCTGATCGCAAAACCCGTTTCAAAAAGGGACAAGAAAAATCGCGCCGCCGTCCACCTAAACCGGTCAAGCCGATTACCGATGAAATGCTTAGCGGCAACGCTCCGATGCGATCTTTTTCAGACCTGAGTCAATTCTACGATAAGAAATCTGACACTGATAAGCCCAACGACGTGAAAGAAAAAAATGAGTGAAACCAATCATGATGACGACCAGAAACCAGATGAGGAATTCTGGGACTTGGCCGATACATTCATTGAAAACGCCAACAATCTTTGTGAATTGTCTCACGACACGGGTAATGTGAGTGCTGCGCTGTTGTATGCGGCTTCCCGTTTCAGTGCATTCGTGGTCGCATCTTCAGCCGAGGATTCGGCCGACCTTGAAACCAAACAAGATGAGGCGACCGACTATTTTGTAGATCAATTCCGGCTGATGATGGTAGAAAATTTGAAAGATTACCACCAGAATTTTGACGACTTTTTTGAAGACGATGAAACGGCTTGATCTCCCAAACCGTGCAACACTCCAAACAGAAACCTCTAGACCTGAAATATTTCTTAAAATGGACTTTGAAAAAAAACTGAGTAAAGCGATAAATCGAGGCGAGGAAAGAAGTTCGCATCGCAAGGAAGACCAACAACAGAAAAAACTGTCGCGCGAGGATTTGAAGAATCGACATAACGGATTTCGTCTGAATCTGTCTGACCACATTGAAAAGTCGCTAAGAAAATTGATTGACCATTTCCCCGGGTTTGAATATGAAACTATTTATGGAGACCGGGGTTGGGGTGGTGCCATCTCCCGCGACGACATTACTCGTTCTGCAACGGGCAAGAGCGGCTCATTCTTTAGCCGCCTGGAACTCACGGTCCGGCCGTTAAATGAGTTCAACGTCGTAAATATCACAGGAAAAGGTACGGTTCAAAACAAGGA
>JABACA010000003.1:48783-74730 GCA_014237975.1 Mariniblastus sp.
GAGAAAATAGATACTTGGATATTGCAGTACGCAGAACAATTTGCAGCCCGTTGAACCCATCGAACCGTTAATTTGCGATGAACAACTCAGACCCGAGTCATAATCCGCAAGAGGCCAAGGCCACCGCATCTTCGCGACCTGGATTTGGCTGCTTAATCAAGAGTTGCCTGCTATTACTATTGCTTGCCGGTATCGCCTTTGCCGCGAATCGTCTGTACCAGGAAAACGTTGCGGCGGAAATCGATCCAAACGACACTCGCCCGGTTGAAATAATAAGTGGTGCTGGCGTAGCGGATGGCCAAACCCCGTCGTCCGAAATTTCCGGGGTGACGGCGGGCATTAACAGCGAAGCAATCGCAGCAGCAGAACATCCCCTATTGCCATTGTTGGATGTCGCCCAGTCGGCGTACGATCAAATTGGTAAAACCGTGTTGGATTACCAGGCCACCGTGGTATCCCAGGTTCAGATCGATGGCCAATTGGAAGAAGAAAAATACATGGTCATCAAGATTCGCCATGAGCGCGAAGACGGCGATCAAAAGATACCCTTTTCCGTTTACACACGTTTCTTGAAACCCGTAAACACGGCAGGCCAAGAGGCAATCTGGGTTGCCGGTGAAAACGATGACAAGATCATCGCCCATCCAGCCGGGCTGTTTAATCTGATCCGTGTGAAACTGGATCCCGAAGGTGCGCTTGCCATGCAGGGCAGCCGGTACTCAATTCGGCATATCGGCATGAAAAACCTGTTGAAGAAAATGTTGGAAAAAGGCGAGGAGGGGTTAAAAAACGATGGATGCCAAGTCCGATTAGAACGCAACGTCAAGGTAGGAGACGTTACCTGCACCATGCTGGAAATCGTCTATCCCGAGCAAATGTCTGACATTGATTTTCATAAAGCTCGGATCTTTATTGACGATCAACGTGGACTGCCAATTGCCTATGAAGGATACCTTTGGCCAGAAGAGGACGGTCAGGAGCCACCGCTGCTGGAAAAGTACATCTACACAAATATCAAACTGAATGTTGGTTTTACGGATGCTGAATTTGACCCGGATAATCCTGAGTACAACTATCCCGGCGGTAATTGACATTCGCATCTCGCAGCCCGGAAATCTGATGCGGTGCCTTCCACCGCCAACCATCAGAATAAAATCTGCTATCCAATATTAGTCACATTCGGCAACCAACACTTCGCCACGTCCACCACTCAAAAAATCCCCGTGGAAAACTTGGTAGGTACGAAAGGCCAACAACCTGTCAATCGATTCCAGCCGGTTACCACGGTCGGCAAGCCAATTCTGAAACAGGTGGATCATTGGAAAAGGCAGGCGACTTCCCGGCCGAAAGGTGGGGCCCAGTCTCTGCTGAATCGTCTGCCTGCCGCTGGTCGTTGTCATGATAGTCCCTCGAATCATACCGGTACCGAACGAACCTTCGATGCCCGCTCCGACCAACATCGTCCCTGCCCGCATGTTGCAACCCAACTGATGGCCAGCCGTTCCGCCAATGACAATCATTCCACGACGCATTGCGGTTCCGGCACCAGTCCCCACATGGCCGCCCACCAATATCTCGCCGCCGGCCATGCCTGATTTAGTTCCTGGGTACACGGCACCCGTCCAATCACCCGCATCTCCCGACACACGTATCTGGCCCTCGTTCATTTCGGCACCAAGAAAATCGGAAACACTGCCGTTCACCTCGATCATGCCACCTTGCATATGAGCACCCACGTGGCGGCCTGCATGGCCCTCGATCTGAATAAGGCCCTCTTCCAAACCAAGGCCAATCTCGTGAACACAACTCAAATCTCCTTCCCAGTAATGGACCGGGTCGGAATCGACGCTGCGCGAGTCCAATGCGTCGACCTCGCTCAGCTCGAACAACTCGCCCAAATCCAGTTGACGATTCCCAAGCCAGATAGCGCGACGTTTCAGATCTTCCAACTGGCAACCAGCCGCATCCGGCACAACCCCACCCACACGGATCGGGATTTTCGATTGGTAATTGTCAAGTCGCAGCCGAATTGCCATCGTTAAACACCTGTCAATGGTCGATAATTCAGGGACTAAGGCTACATCAGTCACCCTTGGTTTCCAAGATGCCCAACACTCAGCAAAATTCAAGTCGTACCCTTGGTGTGATTATTCTCACGGGCGGTCACAGTCAGCGCATGGGGCGGCCGAAGTGGAGCTTGCCTTTTGGTAACGAGACATTACTGCAAAGAACGGTGACGGCGTGTTGCCAAATTTCTGAAGAAGTTGTTATCGCTGCCAGTGACGCTCAACAATATCCCGATGCAGTCCAACTGCCGACCATTATTCGAGATAAACAATCGGATCGCGGTCCGCTGGAAGGAATTCGAGGCGGATTGGAGTTCCTTCACCAACAAGGATTTGAATGGGGGTTTGTGACTGCCTGTGATGTGCCGAATTTGGCTCCTCAGGTCGCCAACTTCCTGCTACAGCATTCGGATGGATTTGAGGCAGTGATTCCATACCGAGACGACCGCATTTATGGCATGACGGCTATCTACAAATGCAAGTTTCATACACGAATAGAATCGTTAATTGAGAAGCGCAAATTGCGGGTGTCTCAACTGGCCGAACTGTTTTATTCAAGAATGCTTCCCGCTGAATCCATTCGTTCAGTAGATAAAGACCTGGATTCGCTGACCAACCTGAACTACCCGGAACAATACCTGGCAGCCCTCAACAAACTGAAACTCGACCCACCGACTGGGTTTTCAGAATCAACTCGGAATTAGCGATGCACGTCGGACAAAGTCTCCGTCAGATCCACCTTGGATGCATCGGCCCACAACGCCTCAAGGCTGTAAAAATCGCGGGTTTCTTCATCAAATAGATGGATCACCACCGTCCCATAATCCAGCACGATCCATCGGCTTTCATCATAGCCATCGACGTTCATTCGTTTGTCTTTAAGTTCGCCCTCGAGTTTGTGGTCGATTTCTTCGCTCATGGCATGCAATTGCCGTCGACTGGTTCCAGTCGCAATCACGAAGTAATCAAACATTGCCGATTGTCTACTCATATCCAATAAGACAATGTCAGTCCCCAGATTCTCGGCAGCCGTCCGTGCCGCAGCCAATGCCAATTCAAGGCTTCGTTGAGGATTCACTCGGTCTCGGGCAGCGCCCGACGGTTGGTCTTCTATCAAACTGGATCCCTGCACAGATTCTTGTAGTAAACGTCGTTGGAATCCCTATTGTAGGCCTTATCAAGCCGTTAACCAAGGTGTAAGTTCACAAGCCCAATTGGCGAATTTTCATATTTCCAGTTACCTGCGAATTGAAAAGGTGCTTTTCCATTTGGTTCCATCGCTCATCCATGAACGAGCTGCAACCGAATATTTTCCTGAAATGGCCAGGACATCGATGGTACCATCTGAAATCGAAAACCGATTACGGCAAGGACTAGCAGATCGAAAACGGCAGAGTGTGGCGATCGACGGGTTCTTCCCGGCAGCCGTGCTGGTTCCGTTGTTGATATCAAAAGAAGGGTGTCAACTGTTGTTCACAGTCCGTTCTAGAAACCTCAGTCATCATGCAGGCCAAATTGCATTCCCGGGAGGAAAGTTGGAACCTGGTGAAACGGCGATCGAGGCGGCCGTCCGGGAAATGCAAGAGGAAATCGGTGTGACACCACAACGAATTGTTGGTGAACTTGACGAACAACCATCTCCCGCTGGCTTTGTTGTTACTCCCGTGATCGCCATCGTTAAATGGCCTCAGCCGGTTGTCATGAATCTGGCTGAAGTAGAGGAGGTGTTCACAGTAGGGCTGGAACCGTTACAGAAATTGACTCCTCGTGAACAAACGCGCATGGTTAATCTCAGGCGGCGAACGGTCTATTTTTACGACTACCCTGGACGGGAAATTTGGGGGCTAACTGCAAATATTGTACGCAACCTGCTGCAAGTCCTTGAGCCGATCTAATTCGCTATCTCAATACACTTTGCAAGCACGACAGAATCACACTTCCTGAAACTCATTAAAACGGAGCACGATGGACTACTGGCATGTTTTTAACGTTATGCTGAGTCGCGGTTTCGTCAATTTCCTGCTGGCTGGTAACCGAAAAAAAATCTCCAAACAGTGTCGCATGAATGACAAAAGGGACAAACACAGTTCTTTTGCTGGCCATTCGAAGAGTTGACATTATCAAGCGATTGAATTTTCGTTAGACTGGTTTCCGAAACATTCAGCTACCCAGATGAACCCTAATTTGACACAACAACATGACCCTGAAAGTTCACTTCAAGCCGACGGATATTGTTCAGTTGGCAGACGTAAAAAACGCATCCCGATCAATTAGGCCCTATATTCATCGCACCCCCGTTTTGACCTGCCAAACTCTCGACCGCATGGTCGGCCACAATCTTTTTTTCAAATGTGAAAATCTGCAAAAAACGGGCGCTTTTAAATTTCGTGGGGCCGTCAACGCAGTCTCCCAGTTGTCAGAGGCAGAGCTCGCCAAAGGGGTCGTTACCCACAGTTCGGGCAATCACGCCGCCGCACTGGCTCGGGCGGCGCAGATTTTTGGCACCGAGGCGCACATTGTCATGCCCAGTTCGGCTTCCACCATCAAGCGTAAAGCGGTGATAGAATATGGCGGACGTGTCATCGAGTGCGAGCCGAATCTTGAGTCTCGCCTGGAGTACGCCGAACGGGTCCAATCGGAAACCGGGGCCACGATGATTCCACCCTTTAATGATGTCCGGATCATCGCCGGACAGGGGACAGCCGCACTGGAATTTCTGCAACAGGTACCCAATCTGGATTTGATGGTTGCCCCCATCGGGGGTGGTGGTTTGATAAGCGGCACCTGTGTCACCACCGCAGCAACCTCGCTCCGATGTAAAGTTATTGGAGCGGAACCAGAGGGCGCGGATGACGCGTTCAGGTCAAAAGAAGCTCTTAAGCTGCTTCCTCAAACAAACCCTCAAACCATTTCAGATGGTTTGTTGACCAGCATGGGCAAATTGACATGGCCCTACGTTCGTGACATCGTCCGACAGGTAGTAACCGTTAGTGATCAGGAAACGGTTTCAGCGATGAAGTTGTTTCTGGAACGGACCAAAGTCCTGATAGAACCCAGTTCGGCCGTGGCCCTGGCAGCCGTGATCAGTCCAAAACTGATGAACGTGGGACATGACCGGAACATTGGCATCATTATCAGCGGCGGGAATGTGGACCTCGACAATTTGCCATGGTAGTCGTTGACCATGATGATTTTGTTCAAGGTTTTGTGAAACAAGTCTTCGCATGATCAATACCGTTTCATCGAACCCTGCTGATGAGCATCCGAACGTGTCCCGCCAACGGGTCTACAACAGTTCACTCGTGTTGGCTTTTCTGGCCAACGTATTTCAACTGATCGCCGTGAGTCTGCTGTTTCGCTATTCTGACTTTGTCGATGTGCTGGGCGGGGACGAATGGCATTTGGGATGGATCGTGGGAATTGCGTCGCTGGGCGCCATTGCATGTCGGTTGATCCAGGGCACTGCGATCGACCGCTTTGGGCCGGGTGTGATTTGGGTTGTTTCGTTGATCGGTGAAATTCTCGCTATCTTGTGGCACTTAAATATCGATTCAGTGACCGGGGTGGAAGTTTACCTGGTCCGCACACTGTTTGCCTTGAGCCTGGCTGGAACATTCGGCGCCTGGCTCAGTTTTATCTCGCTGCAGGCACCTTATGAACGTATCGCGGAAGTGATCGGGGTGATTGGTTCCAGTGGGTTTGTTGGAATGGCGATCGGGCCAACCATTGGTGACTGGCTGTTTTCGAGGCCGGGTTCCTATGCCAGCCAGGTAGAAAGCATGTTTCAGTTTGCCGCAATAACGGCCACGATTTCTTTGGCATTGGCAATCCTTGCCTGGTTGCTGGCCCGTCGCAGCAAGGTGTTTCTGCCAGCATCCCGCCCGGTGCTGGACAACCCGCTGCGGGTCATCTGGAATAGTAAGCCAGGGTTTATTTTGGTCGTCGGTGTGCTGATGGGACTTACGATCGGATTTCCAGGGACCTATTTGCGCCCGTTTGCCGAGTCACTGGACATCGAAAATATCAAGTCCTTTTTCATTATCTATAACGTGGTTGCATTCGTCAGTCGATTGCTGTTCCGAAAAGCGCCGCAGATCCTCGGACTATCCAACACGATACTGATAGGATTCGGATTTATGTCCCTCAGTATGTTACTGTACCTGCCACTCCAAAATGAATCACACTTCTGGTTACCTGCCACGGCGGGTGGATTGGCACATTGCTTCCTGTTCCCATCGGTAATCGCTGCCTGTACCAATGCGTTTGCAACGGTTCATCGAGGGATTGCAACCCAGCTCATTCTGGGGATGTACGACCTCGGCGTGCTGGTTGGCATGCCCGTCATAGGATTCATGGTCACCGAGGCACGAGAAAAAGGCATGCAGCCTTATCCGTTCACCATCAAAATGCTGTTCGGTACCATCGTCGTTATATCCCTGGCGTATTTGCTCATCGAAAAACTCAAGTCCCGCCGAATCGACCGCCAACCGATGGCCTAGGATTTCAACGAAACGCAGCCGGGCCTAGTCTCTATACAGTGCATATAGCAAAACGTTGATCGCAATTCGGGTCGCATCCTCACGGGTATACCCTTCACACTGGGAAACGCTCGTATTTTCCATGGCGCAACTTAAATCATAGGGCGAAAAGATAACCGCATAATGGCCATCGATCATGATGCCTTCCAATTGGGGAGGCAATTTACGACGCTGGAAACCACCTTCGACCGTGCGATCCGGCTTGGTTATCGTGACCCTGGGAAGTGCGTATCCGCCATACTTCTGATTGTTCCAAATTGGATCGTCCGCCGGGATGGGCGTGAGAGGATTATCGGGAAACATCTTTTTCATTTCACTTCGAAACGCTTCGCTGAAAGCTGGAGAGCTGCAGATTGAGTCGGCGAACAATAATCCACCGACTTCCAGAAATTGCTTCAATTCCTCACGTTCCTTATCAGAAAAACGAAAACTGTTTCGACCGTGCATGAACACGAAAGGATGGTCTGCCAACTCATCCATCAAGGGCTGAATCATCTTTTTTTGCATGTCGACCTGCATGCCCAGTTGGCTGGCCCGATTGAGGATGTTCCGCCAGGCATTGGGGGCATCATCCGAGCCACCACTATGAGACAATTTTGGCAGGACCAGGATTCGATCGGTCATCAATGGGTTCGAATCATTTGCCAAAACGGGAACATCCAGCTTGTCGCGGAGTTCCCGGCCCGTGGCATAAGACACGACATTGACACCAACTTCGGTCGCATATTGCACTTCGTCCTGGGCCCGCTCCGGCAATTTCTTGAACAAGTTGGGCTGGTTCAATTGCCATCGGCAACTCAAAGAACGGGGTACGTACACGACGCTTGTCCGACAACACGCCTGTAATCCGAGTATCGGCCAATCCGATCGGGGCAGGAGTGGAAAGTGGGAGTTCCAGATCGGGTGATCCCTTTGAAGTGGTTCGAGCTTACTATCTGGAAACAGGTCGGCCATCAGCTTGCGAAACAGTTGGTCAAACTCAGCATCACCACAACCATCACCCTGACAGGACTCGGCAAAAATAAACCCGCCGCTTTCGACAAACTTCTTCAATTCCTGTTTCTGTTTCCCTCCTAAATCCAACTGCTCTCTTCCAGAAAGGAACAGGACCGGGGCTTCGATCAGGTCTTGTACGGTTGCATTTTCACTCTGAATCGTCTGCCAATTCAACTTGGTTTTCCATTGTGTCTCCAACACACGGGTCAAAAAGTGGATACCCTTGGGATGCAGGTTCCAATCATCATTGATACCGAATTTCAGTTTACCAATGGCGACAGGCCGCTTACCCTTGGACAAGAACAGCAATGCCAAAGAAGTGGCAATATTGGGGTCTTCTTCACCGGACCCATTGCCCTTCCAGGATCCATTCATAGCCTGTTGCCGGAGTAATTGCAGCGCACCGGCCCGGTACCAATCATGAGGCCCAAAGAATCTCCGGCCCGACAAACGGCCTGCCCTTTCCATACCATATAAATAATAAAGTTGTGTTTTGGAGTTAGCCATTCCCCGCCCGACCGGATTCCCCCGCACATTGAAATTGCGGGCCAACCAGTCGATCGCCTTGGCGATCAACGCCGAGTCCTCGGTTGATCGACAACAGATAATCCGATCGCCCATTACGTATTGACTGGTGTCGGCCAGGTTTTCGTTGGCAATAATCAGAGAAGAAATCCCGGCACAGGTCATACTGCCGGTAACCGTCGTGTTGCTTGTTGTGTAGACAAATCCACCGCGCAATTGATTGCTTAGATTCTTCCAATAAAGAACAGCATCTTCCCAATGTTTTTTTGGAATCTCGATTCCCAGCATCGCCCCTTCGTGCAGTGCCAACAAGGCAAACTGGCTGTTGGATGAATCGGCACTTCCAAATTTGCGGCTCGTATTATCATATCCCCAACCCCCTTGATACGTTCCGTTGGTAACCTGTCTTTCCAACAGCCATTCAATATCCCGCGCAATATCGGTTTTATATTTCTTGCCTTGCGGGTCTGCCATGGCCAGTGCCATGACCCTTAAACTGACGACATAGGTTTTTTCCCTTGGCAGATTAAGCACGACACGAATCGATTGCTGTAAAACGGGATCAGATTCAGGGACTCCCGCGTTGAGCAAAGCCAATGTGGCCAGCGCTGTGGTCCCACCTGTATACAACCTGTATTTTGGCCAACGGCCATCCTGCTGGCCATTTTTCAGATAGTTGACGCCGCGCTTAATGGACTCCCGTACCCGATCGGCGGACAACTCATCCTGTGCCGAAACTGATCGAGCAAATGGGTTGGCACTCGCCAAGAAAATCGCCAACACAATTACCATATTAAATCGTTGCATTCTAAATCTTCAATCCTCGAGATAGGCTGACAATGGCGGTCTCACTAATGACCGGTCGATCGACCCAAATCAACTTGAAAGTGTCTACTCAGGCCATCGAGTAAATTCAGGGATCGGATAATGATGGACCTCGCTCAAGCGTTAAAACTTGCCGATCGCAACTGTTGTAAGTTTAACCATTGGAAAATAGCTGGGCAACGTGAACTCATATCGTTGCTGTTAGGCACCCATAGACATACAATCTAGCAGCAAAGAAACCGAATGTTGCTATCTCGGTTCAACCGAATTTGGGTTGCTCGTTGCCGGTTGGGCTTGGTAATTATCCAAAAAAATCTCCGAAAAGGGTTCGTGTGACAAGCAAACAACGCAGTTTGGGAGACGTATTACAGGAATTCAGCCAGCACCGCCAATTGATGTTGCAGGAATTACACAAAGTAATCGTAGGCCAAGACGAAGTCATTGAGCAGGTATTCGCTGCCATTTTCACTCGAGGGCATTGCCTGCTGGAAGGTGTTCCCGGATTGGCCAAAACATTGATGGTCAGCACCATCGCCCGCATCCTGGACGTCAGTTTTAAACGGATCCAATTCACCCCCGACCTGATGCCCTCGGACATTACGGGGACCAATGTCCTGGATGAAGACGATCAGGGACGAAGACAATTCCGTTTTGTGGAAGGACCCGTTTTCACCAATATTTTGTTGGCTGACGAAATCAACCGGACACCTCCCAAAACCCAAGCTGCTTTACTGCAGGCCATGCAGGAGCGAGAAGTTTCAATCGGTCGGGAAACTTATGACTTACCAAGACCATTTTTCACGATCGCCACCCAAAACCCAATCGAGCAAGAGGGAACTTACCCGCTGCCAGAAGCTCAGTTGGACCGATTCATGTTCAACATCAAAGTGGGTTACCCTACCGCCGATGAAGAAGAGCGAATCCTGGCATCCAGCAGTAAAGCTGAAAAGCAGGAAGTCCGCAAAGTCCTGTCTGCCAAGGCAATCGTCAACCTGCAAAAGCTGGTGGGTAGCGTCGCGGTATCGGATTACGTCATCAAATACGTTTCCCAACTGGTGCGGGCAACACGTCCCAAAGATGATTCTGCGCCTGATTTTGTCCGTGAACTGGTCGACTGGGGTGCTGGGCCGCGAGCCGGGCAATTCCTGATTTCAGGAGGACAAGCAATGGCCGCAATGGACGGGCGTTTCTCGGTTGCCATTACCGATATCCAGAGAGTCGCACTGCCCGTGCTGCGCCACCGTGTCAGTTGTAATTTCCAGGCTCAAGCAGAAGGAATGACAAACGAGGACATTATCGAGAGGCTGCTCGCAGTGATTCCCGAACCAAACATTTCCAAGTTTTCCAAGTAATGCGCAGTGTTGACTGCCTCGCCTGATCGGAAATGGATTCCGATCGAACAAGGTTCATCATGTCGGTCGAAAAGTATCTTAAGCCGGAAGTCATCAATCAAATCAAACGGCTTGACCTGCGCGCACAATTTGTTGTCAAGGGCTTCCTGCATGGCTTGCATGCCAGTCCTTACCAAGGATTCAGCGTCGAGTTCAGCGAACACCGCAAATACAGTCACGGAGATGATCCCAAGGACATCGACTGGCAAGTGTATGCAAAGACGAACAAATATTACGTCAAGAAATTTGAAGCTGAAACCAATATCACCGGATACCTGGTCATGGATCTCAGCCAATCCATGGGGTATACGTACCGCCAGGAATTGACCAAGTTCGATTACTCCGTCTGCCTGGCAGCCGCGCTGGCTTATCTGATGGTGTCACAGCAGGACCCCGTCGGTCTGATCACGTTTAACGACAAGATCCGGGAGAGTCTTCCGCCAAGATCAAAACGAACCCAGCTCGGCAACCTGATTTCGTTGCTGTCTCGAATCCGTCCCCACGGAAACACGGATTTTTCGAATAGCCTGGGGCAACTTGCCGCGATGCTCAAGCAGCGCAGCCTGATCATGGTATTTTCTGATCTATTGGTTGATGATGATTCCATTTTCGATGCGTTGCACCGCATTCGACATGGCGGTAATGATGTGATTCTGTTCCATGTGCTGGACGAAGCCGAAGTCAACTTTCCGTTCCATGGTCCCTGCCAATTACATGATCCCGAAAGTGGTGATGAAATCAAAGTCGATGCGGATGGTTTTCGCAAACAGTATTGCAAGGCAATTAATGAATTCCGAGAAAACCTGGCATCCGATTGTCGTAAGAGTGGAATTGACTACGTACCGATTGATACCAGCATGCAATTTGACAAGGCACTGCTCGAGTACCTGCACAGTCGGAAAATGAGGTTTTAAGATGTTCTGGGCCAATCCAATGGTACTCGGCATCGGAACCATGTTGCTGAGCGTACCCATCATCCTGCATTTCATGATGCAGCCTAAACCGAAAGTTTTTGCGTTTCCCGCACTCAAGTTTGTACGCGAACACGAAGTTACGAACCGCAGTCGAATGCGGCTGCGACACCTGCTGCTGCTCATTTTGAGATGTTTGTTGATCCTTTTGATGGCAGCAGCATTGGCCGGACCATCTGTCGCTTCACGCCAATTTGGCCAATGGCTAATTCTCGGGGGAATCGGGTTTACCAGCCTGATTGTTGCCGTTGCACTGGCGGCCGCTTATTTTGGCGCTCGAAACCGCAACTGGTTCCTGATCACCCTGCTGGCCCTGTTGCTGATGGGCCAGCTGATTTATGGAAGTTACTGCGCCATCCAACTGATGTCTGACAAGTCGCCACAATTACTGGGCGATTCCCAAGCTCCTGTGGCCGCGGTGATCCTGATCGATACTTCACCTCGAATGGATTACCAGGTCGGTGGCATCAAGAATCTGGACAAGGCGCGGGAGATGGGAACCTGGCTGGCTGAACAATTGCCATCGGCCAGCGATGTCTGTGTTTTGGCCACCGATGGGGACCAACCGTTTTATTCGGTGGACATTTCTGCGGCCAAGGAGCGAATTAAAACACTGGAAACGAGTTATCAGAGTTCGTTCATCCCGGAAGCGCTGAACCTGGGAATCAAACTCCTGAACGAGTCGGAACAGGAACGGAAGGAATTGTATGTGATCACGGACCTGACACGTCGTGGTTGGACCGGGGGCGAGACGGGTACCGTTTTAAAACAGCTTAAAGAAAACGAGGATATCGCGGCATTTGTCATCGACGTCGGGGTGAAAAACCCGAAAAATTTTTCCATTGGGAATCTGGAGTTGAGCGAGGAGACCATCACGTCATCAAGCCCGATTGAAATCAACACAGCCATTTCTCGCCGGGGTGGCGCAGCCCAGCGCAATGTCATTTTGAAAATTGAAAAGCCGGACGAACAGGGAGTCCGGCCCATGATGCGAGATGGTAAGGTGCTGGTGCCCGACAAGTACTGGGAAATCAACCAACAGGTAGATATCCGTGCCGAGACACAAACCCCGATCCGATTCCAATATCCGGGCCCGCTGCCACAAGGTGTTCATCATGGGACCCTCGAAATCATTGGCGAAGATGGATTGGCCGATGATAACAAGCGGTACTTTACCATCAATGTCCGGCCTGAGTGGGATGTTCTCGTGGTTCACCCCGACAATGTGAATCCAGCCAACCTGGTTGACCTGCTTGCCCCCTTCCGCGAACAGGAAAAAGGAACGGCAATCTACCACTGCACCGTGGCCAAGCAGAACGAGATTTCACGATACAAACTTGAGGATTTTCAAGCGGTTTTCGTGTTGGATCCAACTCCCATCAGTGAAGGGGTTTGGCAAGACCTGGATCAATACGTCGAGCAAGGTGGTGGACTGGCCATTTTCCTGGGCTACAACGCGGCCATTCAGGGAAGCGTCGATCCTTCATTCACAACGGAAACAGCCAAAAAACTGCTAACGGGTGAAATCATCCGGCAATGGCGACGGAAACCGGACAACCCGCTGTACCTGAGTGTCGACAATTTTTCAAACCCAATCCTGGAACCTTTTCGTGAACGGGAAGAAGCCGTTCCCTGGAATGATCATCCGGTGCTCAATCACTGGGAAATCAAGCCGGACGGACTTTCAGCCGAACTGCCTACCGAAACGATCGTCCGTTACAGCACCGGTTTACCAGCAGTCATCAGCCGCTCAATTGGGAAAGGTCGGGTCGTGGTAATGACCACCCCGATTACCGATCCCCCACGCCCGGCCGGGCGAAAATTGCCCTGGAATTATCTGTTTACCGGATATTGCTGGCCGGCCTGGAAACTGGTCGGCAAAATCAGTGAATACGTCACTCAAAGTTCCAATGAGAATCTCAATATTGATATCGGGCAAACGGCAACGCTGCGTAACGATGTGCGACAGCTACCGGACTCCTACCGGGTTTTTACTCCGAGGACGGAACAATCTCCGACCAAGGTTGTTTCGATTGACAATTCGGTCAAGTATCGATTTACGAATACGCCGGGACAATATCGCCTCAAAGGTCAGCGCGGGAAAACCATGCTGCGTGGATTCAGCGTCAATCTTGATCCGGTTGAAACGGACCTGACGCGGATTGAAACGGACGAAGTTGACGAGGTACTCGGATTTGAGCGTTACCAATTGGCCCGGGAACAGAATCAAATTCAACGTCAACAAGGAACCGCCCGGGTCGGTCAGGAATTTTTTCCTATCCTGTTAATCATGTTGGCCATCACGTTGGCGGTGGAACAGCTCATGTCCAATCGTTTTTACTCCAATTAGTTTTTGAACATGTCTGCTTGGACCATACAACCTATCCTGCCACTCAGCGTAATGATCATCGTCATTATCGCGATGCTGGGACTGTTGCTGGTGGGCCCTGCCTTTTCAAAAATCACCAGGGTACGGAAACTCAAATTGACACTGATTCGGCTGGCCATTGTATTGTTGGCACTTACGGCCATGCTACGACCCGGTTGCATACAGCATACGGAACAGAGTCAATCGGCCGTTTTGCTGGCACTGCTGGACACAAGTCGATCGATGCAATTGCCTCATGAGGCCGACGACCAAACCCGATGGCAAGCAGTCGTCGAAATGCTGGACCAAAACAAAGACCGGATAGAACAACTCAAGGAACAACAGGTAGAAGTCCGCTTCTACGGGTTCGACAATCAAATTCAGCCACTCGAAAAAGAGGGACGACTCGCCCTGCCTGGCTCACCAGGCGGTGCGGAAACCGATATCGGCTCGGCGGTTTACAAGGCAAGCCAGGACGTCCGAGACGAACGGTTGCTGGGCGTGTTGCTTGCCAGTGACGGCGTGCAAAACGCAGTGGACCCGGAAGTTGAAATTACACAAGCCGCATCGACCCTGGACGATCTGCAGGTTCCACTCTATTCGATCGTGCTGGGACTGCGCGGGGACACGGGACAGGTGGCCGATATTGCCGTCACGACTCTGGCAGAACAACATCGAATCGCCGTAAAAAATGAACTGATGGTCAATGCAACCGTGGTGGCGCGGGGGTTTGCCAACCAGGACATCCCGGTCCAATTGCTGGTAACCGATTCCGACGGCAACGAAAAAGTCGTTGACACTCAGATTTTTCAGCCATCTGAACCTTACGAGCAACGCCAAGTCTCTCTCAGTTATGTTCCTGCCGAGGCTGGCGAATTTCGCTTGCGGGTTCGCGCAGTACCACAATCTGGCGAAGTCGCACTACGCAATAATGACCTGCCTTCGTTCTTGACTGTCTATGAAGGTGGTGTCCGCATCCTGTATCTGTCAGGCAATAATTCATGGTGGGAGCAGAGAGAACTTCGCAACGCGCTTCGCCGCGCTGCCCAGGGTTTCGAGCTCGTATACATTCCGATTCAAAACGACAAGCAGTCACGGCAAAACAACTGGCCGCTGGGTGGTCAAATAACGGAATACCTGCGCGACCCGAACTTCGATGTAATCATTCTCGGTGATGTCGACGCCCAGGCCCTGTTCGACCCTGAAATCCAAACTGAAAACATGAAGGCCTTGACCGAAGCGGTTGATCGGGGAACCGGACTGATGATGCTGGGTGGCTACCATAGTTTTGATCCGGGTAAATACTATTACACACCTCTGGCCGACATTTTACCGATAGAAATGGATCCCAACGCCATCCAGGAATTTCCACCCGCTCCACTGCGTAAAGACCTCCACTTGGATCGTGAACTTCAACTGGTACCCACTCGCAATCATTTCATCACAACCCTCTCCAACGACCAGGACTCTGTACAATCCTGGAAGGATATGCCACCGCTCAAAGGAGCAAACCGGTTTTTCGGCGTAAAAGATCAAGCCGAAATTCTCTTGGAAACGGAATCCGGTCGACCAATCCTGGTCAGCGGGCGGATGGGAGGACGCGTCTTGGCATTTGCCGGAGACTCAACTTGGCGTTGGGTTTTCAAGGGAAAGCGGGATGAACATAACGCGTTTTGGAGACAAATCATCTTATGGCTGGCAGCCAAAGATGGCATCGAAAACGATACCGTTTGGATTGACTTACCGCAAAGACGGTTCCAGCCAAACGCGTTTATTGAATTCACCGCCGGAATCGGAAATCAGCGCGATGAGACAGACCAATTAAGTGCCAATTTGATCAAACCGGATAAATCAGTCCTCCCCTTGGCACTCAGCCCGGAAGGCAAGTTCGATCGCGGCGAACTGGAACGCGAGACCCTGGCAGACTCCGGGGATTATACCATTGAAATTACTGGAACCCGCGACGGTGTCGAAATCGGCAAGGCGATTGCCGATTTCATTATCATTGATCGCGATAAAGAAAAAGCCATTTCAGCAGCCGATCCGGAACAGATGCAGCGACTTGCGAGTCAAACCGAAGAGCACGGTGGAAAAGCGATATCACCCGCAGAACTAAGTGTTGTGCTGGACGAGATTATCGCCAACCCAAAGGAAATGAAAATCGAAGTACCGCTCAAATGGCGGCTGGGTGAATCACTTCCCGATGCGCTGGCCTATTTGATTTTGTTTGCCGGACTACTCTCCCTGGAGTGGTTCCTGCGAAAGAAATGGGGACTCGTTTAGGCAGGCGTTCGCGCCCGTTGTGATCTTTCCATTCCCCTTGGCATCACTCTATTCGGCAGCCCTGACCACCATTGCCCGCCCCAGAGGTGGTCAGCCAACTTTGTGATTCCATTGTTTTCTGGAATATTTCTCGGCCACCAACGAGGTCGTGAGTTCCCGGGGCCAGTCGACCATCGGTTCGCCAGCGCCCCATGTTTTTATCAGGGCCAGCGACAAGTCCTTTACCGATACGGGAACCTGACCAACAAACTCAGCATGCGACCGACCCGCCCGGTAGGCCGGCTGCCGACCAGGAATACCGAGGCAGTCTGAAATCAACTCCAGGTTCATGCCATATAACAGGGTTCCATGATAGATAAACCAGTCCTTTTTACAGCGCAGCGCATTGCCGGAAAATTTGAGGTTATTGACCGTTAAATCACAGGTTCCCTGGAACTCTGCCGAAACTCCAAGGGACCCTATCGCACTCTGGATAGTAGACATTACAAATTGGTGTGCCTGCTCCAACATTCGCAGCTGCGGTCGTTTTTTATAGCTCAGCAAAACCGCATACATCAGGCATCCTTGCCCGGCAACAATCGATGCGCCGCCACTGCATCTTCGAATAACGGGAATCTGCTTCTGCTGACAATATTCCAAGTTGACTTCCGCGCTGATGGACGAACTACGGCCCATCACCACAAGCGGCTCAGCGGGATACCAGAGCCGTAGTATTTCAGAGGCGGAACCATTCTGCTCAGCCGTCTCTAACAGCGCTTCGTCCAAGGCGATGTTTTCATAGGGATTATCCAACGTTAATTCAAGCAGCTGCATGGATTCGCCATTCCCGTTGCCAAAAAAACATGTGGATCATCGCGGCAAAGAATGTTCCAGGTGATGGAAGTGTGAAATAAAGTCCGTCTCTGGCTGGGTGCCAGGCGAGTGGTTCCTGCCATGGCACCGGCTTCGACTCAAATGTTAAAGTTTACGGATTGGGAAACCTGGCAAGTGAACCTCAATGCTACCAATAATCATAAAACAACGAAATCGGCGACGATTGGCATGCACTGCTTTTGACTGGGTGCTGGCAGCCAGATGATTCGCGTCCCCATTTGATGGCTGATGAAATTTTCGGCAAACTTATGGGATTCGTCGAGTTCGGGGCAAGTAGTTCATGGCTGTTGCACCCATTTTTGGATACGATAACACTAGGGTTGTTTACACAACATCGCTCTTTTTCGGGAGCGGTCAGCTCATGTTGAAAAGGTTGGAATTATGTCCGTGAAGCAAACGGTTTATTGGGCCTCTCGTTTTTCAGTCACAGTTGGGTTAATACTCGCCAGCTCGCTGGCCAGCTCCACCTTGATGGCGCAAACCAACTGCGTGACCTATCAGTACGTGCCACAAACGGTTTATGAAACGGTTCCGACCACCCGTTCACGGTGGGTGAACGAGACCGTCTATGAAACCCAACAGGTGACGACCTATAAACCTGTCTGGCAGACGGAAACCAGGGAACGAAAAACAACCGTTCTCAAGCCGGTCTACAAAACGAGCGAACGGGAAGAAAAGTACATTGTGCGTCGCCCGGTCATTGAAACGTCCTACGAGGAACGAGAGGTTCGCGAGACCACGTATGAGACCGTTACGGAAATGCAAGAGCAACGATATTTGGTCGAAAAACCGGTGATTGAAACTGAATACCGCGAAGAGCGGATTGTGGTTCGCAAGCCTGTTACGCAGATGATGTTGAAAACAGAGAACGTCACCACTTACAAACCGGTCAATGTGGCCGAAACCCAGTACGTACCGACGATGTCCGTCAACAATGAATGGGTTTGGAACCCAACCGCCGGGAGAGCTCGACTCCGGCGCGTCACTCCAGGCTATTTCGTTGATCCCGCCACAGGCCAACTCCTGTATTCGGGTCGCCGACTGGCCTGGGTGCGTCGACCGGAACTCGAAATGCAACAAACGCTGGTCCCGACAATGACGCCTCAAGTCGTCAATCGAACAACCTATATTCCTGAAACGGTCCAGCGGCAGACCCCGGTTGAAATGACGACTTACCAGGAAACGATCGAGACACGAAAAGTACCGGTTCAGGTCCAGAAAACCCTCAAGTCGATCGAAGTCCGTAAGATACCGGTCACCGTTCAAAAACCGGTCATCAAGATCAGGACCGAGAAAGTTCCCGTCCAAAACACAACGTATCGCGATGAAGAAAGGGTCCGCAAGGTTCCCGTCAACGAAGTTACCTACGAACGTGTCGAACAAGTCGAGCCTTACGAGGTATCGACCTGTAAATGGGTTACCGAGATCCGTGAAATCCAGGTCCCGAAAACCGTCACAAGACGAGTCGATTACCAGGTCACCGAAACCGTTCCTCGCACCGTGATGAAACGTGTTGCCGTCGATTCCTGGGGAAATATCATCAGTGAGTCAGCTACTACCACTTACCCCAACTCGACGCCAGTTTACAACCAGGTCGTGCCTCAGACCGAGGAAACATCATCAACCGTCGTTCGACGCGTGGAATTACCCGAGACAGAATCGAAACCTCCTGTCATCTATTACGGGAAACCCATTTACGTAGATCCCTCGGGAACAGAAACGTCCCAACCTGAATCCGTTTTATCGACGGAAAAAGATGATAAGACCGAGGCACGTAAGACAGAGATGACACCGGTGACCTCGAAACCGGATACTAAAACCGAACCTGCCAAAAAGGATACGGAAACACAGTCAAACGAAACATCGGCCGACGTCGATTCGAACAAGCCGGCCAAAGCGCAGGCCAGCCAGGCAGCCAGCCTTGATCAAAAGCCCGAACCAAAGGCTGCCGACACACCGCCCAGCCTCGACGAACCAACCAAATCCAAAGATCAGTAACGTTGGTCCCCGGTTTGACGGCTTGTTGAACTGCCTGCCAACAGCTTTTCAACAAAGCAGCACTGGTTTCAAAAAATCACCGGTTTCACCGTTGCCAGTTTGGCGACTCTGGCTAGATTCTAGGAGACGACTTTCGGTTTTAGTGCCTGTTGCCTCCCGTCATTGATCGATTTGGGCAAGCTTTGCCCGGCACGGCATTGGGGCCTTCCTGACTTGAATTCATTCCCATGAGTACGACAGAGAAAACAACACGATCCTCACCTATTTCCGACCGGAGGGTTGGATTTGCGGGGAAGTTGGGTGGAGTTAATCGCAAGGAAGCAAGGCGACTGGTGCGCGATTATGGGGGTGTCATGGTGGACCCGATTGATGCCACGGTTGACTTGATTGTTTTGGGCGCCGACGAGCTGCCCATCGGTGATTTTGAAGATCAGATCAATGCGGAAATACTCGAAGCCGTCAGTGAAGGCCGAATGACCGTCATGTCGGAGACCGAGCTTTGGCAGCAGCTGGGCTGCGTCGATGAAGAGTCGGATGCCAAGCGGCTGTATACCCCTGCCATGCTGGCCCATCTGCTGGACGTCTCGATTACCACGGTTCGGCGCTGGCACCGACGCGGCCTGATCACTCCATCCCGCCAGGTCCATAAACTGCCCTACTTTGATTTCCAGGAAGTCTCCTCTGCACGAAGAATTGCCAAGCTGGTCTCGGCAGGTGCTTCCCCCGATGCGATCGAATCCAAACTGATGTCATTGGCCAGTCTGTATCCCAATATTGATCGCCCATTGTCCCAGTTAAGCGTCATTGTCGAAGGAAAAAACCTGTTGCTCCAAAGCGGCGGTGGACTGCTAGAGCCGGGTGGACAAAAGTTAATCGATTTTGAACCCACCCCTGCCAACCCGGGAAACGACCCGCAGCTGGAGTTACTTTCTTTTGAGTCGTTTGAATCCGAGCGGCAGTCGATTGAACTGCTCAATACGCCAGACGAGTTCCTGGAATTGGCCATCCAGTGCGAAGATGACGATGATTTGGATTCGGCTGCCGAAGTCTACCGCGCCCTGTGCCTCGCTTTTGGTCCCAGCCCAGATGCATGTTTCCGCCTGGCCGAGCTGCTCTATCAGCAGAATGATCTGACCGGTGCCCGCGAACGATACTTTATGGCTGTCGAAATCGACGAATCGTTTGTCGAGGCGCGTGCCAGCTTGGGCTGTGTTCTGGTGGAACTGGGACAACTTGAATTGGCTCACTCGGTGTTTTTAGGAGCATTGCAACACCATGAAGACTACCCCGATGTGCAATATCACATGGCGAGACTTTTGGATGAAATGCAAGATCCGGATGCAGCTGATTTGCATTGGAAACGATTCCTGGAACTGGCCCCAAAAAGCCCGTGGGCCAATGAGGCGCGAGAGCGCCTGGGTATCAAACGCAACGACGGAAAGTAGCCATGCTGATTGCCATCTTTGCAGCCGACGAAAACGACACGGCCACCCTGATTCCATGGGGAATCCGTTTCGCCCATGCCAACCACGGCAACCTCTTGGTTGTTTGTGGAAAACGATCCAAGGGTAAACAAAAATGGAAGGACATCCGCTTACCGGCGGAGCCGGATGAAAACCCGATTACCCGTGCCATCCAGGACGCGATAAAGACCTTTCCCGACGATCTGATTGCTCCTCCCGAGCCAGCCAGTTCGACCCAACCAACCGCGGAGCAGCCGGAGAGCAGTGCGGACGATATGCCGCACCAGGTACACATCCAGATTCGGGAACTCAATGCGCCCTTTCCCGAGCGCGTGTTTACCGATTCCATGCAAAACCTGGATATCGGGCTGTTACTGGTTCCTGCTCATGAACCGAGTAAATCAAACAGGATCGAAGACAACTGGGAACAACACCTGATGCGTCACGCGTCGTGTGAAACGATGATCCTCCGCGGCCGCCCCCCCACCGGGAACCAACCGTTATCGATTCTTGTAGTTACAACCGGTGACGACGAAACAGACATTGCATTGATTCGTTCGTTGCAGCTGGCAGGCCGGACACCGGCGCTGGTTTCCATCCTGTTCGTGAGCCGACAGTCCGAACATATATCCGACGATATCAATATAGAAACCAAAGTAGCCGAACGACAGTTTCAGCGACTATTACAAAACATGAAGGCTGAAACCCAGAACATGCAAAAAACGGTGGTCATCGATGACAACCTGAGTTCGGCCATTGAAAAACACTGCCGAGCCAACCCGGTCGATCTGGTCATTATCGGCACTCGCAACCTGAAAAAAATTGAAAAACTGCTCCATGCAACCGATGCCGGCAAGTCGTCTTATGCATTGGGTGCAGTCCGAGAAGCCGACCCACTGGTCCATCGGCTCTGGAAAAATTTCCGTCATTGGATACGTCAGAGAGTTCCCCAACTGCAACGTGACGGTCGCATCCGATTGGTCGAGTGGTTGCAGAGCAGCTCTCAGTTCGACTTTGATTTCATCGCCCTGATTTCGCTATCTACCTTGATCGCAACGTTGGGTCTGATCCGCAACTCCGCCTCGGTCGTCATTGGGGCCATGTTGGTTGCTCCTTTGATGACTCCGTTAATCGGTGCCGGTTTCGCGTTGGTTCAGGGTAATGAAAAGCTGATACGAAACGCAGCCCATTCAATCGGTTTCGGCTTCGCCCTGGCATACGGGTTGGCCATTGTTACGTCGTGGTGCGTTCCCGAGATCATCATCCAATCGGAAATGCTTTCCCGCGGTGCGCCGGACATGCTCGATTTAATCGTCGCTTTTTTGAGTGGTATCGCTGCTGCCTATGCCATGGGTCGTCCCAATTTAATATCCGCATTGCCGGGTGTCGTGATTGCCGCCGCACTGGTTCCGCCCGTCGCAACGTCCGGTATCGCCCTGGGTCTTTGGGTTGAAGGGCTGATATGGTTTGAATCAGCGAGCACCGTGGCAGATCGACTGGACCTGGCCATCGGCTCCATGTTGCTTTTCCTGACCAATATCGTTGCCATCACGTTGGGAACCGCTGTCGTATTTTGGGCTGTTGGCATCGATTCTCGCGTCGAAGCGAAGCCGGAAGACACGCGGCAAAGAAGAATTTGGCCACGCTACTGGTTCATCGGCTTTGTGGTTCTGTCACTCCTGTTGGCAGGCCTGATGACCTGGCGTAACGGCATTCACCGAGCCCACGAGAGACAAAACCATCCGGATCAGCCGGCTGAATTCGAAGCGGAATCGCCGCGCGTCGAATCGATCGACTAAGTCAGACAGCCGATGAACGCACGTTCTATTTTGCCGCGGAAGGTCCGGCTTCATTCACGACCCGGCTGAGTGTCAATCTGTTTCCAGGAACTTCTTCAACACGTTAGCGGTTGAGTTCGACATCGACTCCATATTGCGATTTTCCAGAACAAATTGCCGACCCCCTGCCGATAGTTCCTGGCAGCGAAGATCATTCTGAATCAATTCAACAATCCGGTTCACAAAATCTGCCTGGTTACCAGGCTCAAACAGCAGACCTCCCGACGAAGCGGAGATCAGCTCCGGGAAACTACCGTGGTCAGGTTGAATGATGGGCAAGCCTGCGGCCATCGCTTCCAACGCATAAAGTCCCTTCGGCTCCAAAAAATCAGTGGGCACTGAAAACAGATCAAGGCTGGCGAGGAATTCTACTTTGTCGTGTCGATCGAGTGACCCAAGATATACGAAATCGTCCTCTAATCCGGCAGCAACCAACTTTTGGAATTGCCGATCGACAAAGGCCTTGTTCTGCGGCCCCAACCAGCCAGCCAGCTTTAATTTGACATGTCGATAACGATCGTTTTTGCGCAATTCAATAAACGCATCGACCAGATGATGCAGGCCTTTTTCCGGGGACAACCGGGCCAAGTAACCGAGGTTGAAATGAGTCCGCTCAGTTGGTGCTCGGGTCAGCTCACGAAAATCACCAATATCAATGCCCAGCGGAGTGACGTGGATCCGGCTGGAATCAATTTCGAAATAGTCGGCCATATAGGATTTAAAGAACTCGGTGTGAACCAGAAATCCATCGACCTGCTGACTGAGTTGTTTCATACTGGCAATGCAATTGGCCCGATAAGGCTCAGGCAGACTGTCCAGAAAGACATCGTCTCCCTGCAAGGTCACTAAAACAGGGATGCCCAGCTGTTTTTTAATCTCCGGGATACAACCGCCTATCAGCATGTTGCTGAAGACAATCAGATCCGGCCGGGGCTCGGTCGCCAACCAGCGACACAGCCTGACCACCTCCTTACGCTGGTTTCCCTGCATTCCTTTCAACATCGATTGGGTCAACTTGCCGAGTGTTCTGGTATCCAATTCCATCGCCCTCGAAGTCACCTTGCGAATCAACCAGGGTCGATCCAGGAATCGATCCATCAGGGCAGGAACATGGCGTAACAGGGGCACTTTCTGTTGCAAATAGATATTGATCCCGCCAAAGAACAACTGGTCGACGCTGATATCCGCCTCATCGGTTCGAATGGGGGTGTAGGTCGGCACCAATTGGACATCCCAGCCCTGCTTGGTCAAGGCTCGGGCCAGAGTGTTATCATGCATGCAACTACCACAATACATGCCGGCAGCGCCGGATGTCAGGTAGACGATTTTCGCAGAGTTCTCTGGGTTCATCACAAAGGAATATACGACCGAACTAATAAAGTGGATTCAAGTTCCCCCAGCGAGGACCTTTTAGCACACGTTTTGGAGAGCCCTATCAGTATGATTCGAATCGCCGAATTGCCCAGCGCATCCCATGATTAACCTAGCAACTGGGCTTCCAGCGTTCGTTGACAATCGTTGACAATTTGCTGACTGACTTCGTCGGCCATTTCACCGGTCAGCGTCTCACTGGAAGATCGCAAGGTCACCGACAACAAAATGCGTTTCTTGCCTACTCCATCTTTTTTCTCATCCCGAAACGTCTCGCGGTATTCAACCGACTCAAGCAGTTCACCCGCCGCATCGCGAACGGTGGATTGGAGCTGAGACCATCGGACACTCTCGTCAACCACGAAATTGAAATCACGGGCAATGGGCGGAAATGGACTTTGATTTTGGTGCAGTGGGATAAGAACCGCAAACTGTTCCAGTAAATGGAGATTGAACTCGGCCACAACCGCATCGGATCGCAGCTTGAACTGTTTCTTTCCGGCGACGGATACCTGTCCAATAACACCCAGCTTTTCTTCACCAATCCACATCTCCCCGCACAGATTGGCATCCAGCAATGGATGGTCAAACGGCCGCAGATCCACCCTTAGGTTCGGGTTGAAACGACTGACAACTTCCATCACGATCGCCTTGACCACAAAAAAATCACGTCCACTGACCAGGGCGGCCATCGTGGGTTGATCCGGAATCTGGTTTTCACCTTTCGGCAAATAGACCTTCGCCGTTTCGAACAGTTCGATCGTTTGATTTGAACGGTATTCGTTGATTCGGCGAGCCTCCAGCAAACTCGGGATCAGGCTTCGTCGCATCATGTCAACGGCGCCGATATTCTGGGAAGCTTTCTCCAGAACTCCCAGCATCGGCTGTGTACTCACCAAGGCTGACTGGTCGGTCCAGGGGGAAATCGCGTCGGACCACGGTTGCGGGACGAAACTCGCGGTCAACGCTTCGTCGAAACCGGCTCCTACCAAAACGTTGCGAACCCGGTCCAAAACCCGGTCCGGCTTGGGACGATACGAGGCAGCCATTGGCACCCGCGCCGTGTCAGGCACCTTGTCGTAGCCGTAAATACGCCCAACTTCTTCGACCAAGTCAATCTCACGGGTCAGGTCGTGCCGCCAGCTGGGAGGTGTCGCTGTCAGCGCATCACCCGTTTCTTCCATGATTTCCAGGCCCAGTTCAGTCAATGTCCTGGGAACGAAATCAACCGGAATCTGAATCCCAAGAATTCGCTCCAGCTGTTTGAACCTGAGTGTAATGGGTTGAGGTTTTTCCCGCGCCCCGCCAACATCCACTGAACCAGTGGCCAATTCACCAGCGGCGATCTGGAGAATAATTGCGCAACAGCGGCGACTGGCCCAATCCAGATGCTCCGAATCGATCGACCGCTCAAATCGAAACGACGAGGGACTATGCAGGTTAAGCGTCCGCGCGGTGTTGCGAACCGACAAGGGGTTAAAATGGGCTGCTTCAATCAAAACATCGGTCGTGCTGTCGGAGACTTCGGAATCGGCCCCCCCCATCACACCCCCAATGGCCAGCGGACCACGAGAATCGGCAATCAGGCACATCCCGGCATGCAGAGGATATTGCCGGTGATCAATCGCCTCCATCTGCTCGTTCTTGTGAGGTTCCCGGACCACTATTTTTCCATCGTTCACCCTGGAAAAATCAAAGGCGTGCAACGGTTGGCCCGTTTCAAACATC
The DNA here is from genome assembly GCA_014237975.1 of Mariniblastus sp. Classification (GTDB taxonomy): domain Bacteria; phylum Planctomycetota; class Planctomycetia; order Pirellulales; family Pirellulaceae; genus Mariniblastus. The sequence continues at coordinate 74,018 of JABACA010000003.1, forward strand.
ACGTAATTGGTCGCATCGACGACGTTGTTTACCGACGCAACTCCAATCGACGCGAGCCGATCGACCAACCAGTCTGGGCTGGGTCCGACTCGAACGCCTCGAATCAGCCGGGCCGTATACCGATAACACAATTCCGGGCATTCTATTTCGACGTTGCAACTGCTTGAAATATCAGGTCCCGTCTCCGAGGGTTGCGGTTGGGGCAGGTTCAACGGCAATTGGTAAAGAACGGCAATTTCCCTTGCTACGCCGATATGGCCCAGGCAGTCGGGACGATTACTGGTCACTTCCAGATCAATGGCCTGATCTGCACCGACCTCCTCAGTCCCCTCATGATTGAGCCCGGACATGGTCAATCGATCGACCAGGTCGTCGTGCCCCATGTTCAGGTCCACATATTGGGAGAGCCATTTCCAGGAAACAATCATGGCGTTTTGTCTTTAGGGAGAATTGAAATAACGACCGGGTTGGAATTAATTTGCATGTTTGACGCATCTGTTTTTTCATGACTGACGCATCGGCCAGCCAAAACGGAATCAGTTTTTTCGAATCTAGAATTGCTGAAGAAAGCGAACGTCATTGGTGTACAAATATCGGATATCGGTAATTTGGTGTCGAATCATGCATAATCGCTCAACCCCCAGGCCAAAAGCAAATCCAGTCACTTTGTCGGGGTCATAGCCAACCGCATGGAGCACATTGGGATCGACCAC
>JABACA010000400.1 GCA_014237975.1 Mariniblastus sp.
CATGAAATAATAAGGAATCAAAGAAAATAATAGGAACTGAATTCTATAAAGTTCGGTTCCTTGAAATATCTCTTTATTTTTTTAACTTCCTATATAAATCACAACATGAAAATATCTACATATTCATGTGGCAGCCTACAAAATAGCGTTGTATAACTATATGTAGTTATTTGCATACAATATTTTTATATCTGAAATGAGTTCAGATTACATAATCAAGACACACGGTCAATGCGTAGAAGTTGGCTTCGCACATTGCAATGCTTTCACACCCAACTTATCAATGCGATCGTCTTCACTGCCCTTTTTCTTCTTTTTCTTCTTTTTCTTCTTTTTCTTCTTTTTTCTGCCTACCACATCCATAACCAAAGCCAAGAGAACACAAGCACAAAGTAAGAAATAAAATGAAAAAAACCGACTTGGCCAACTTTGTTAACGATGGCCAAATCAAATGACAATATCATCATACGCGGAACAAGTATGCATGTATGACAACGTTTTTTAACATATATGGATACCCATGATTC
>JABACA010000401.1 GCA_014237975.1 Mariniblastus sp.
CAGGTCTCCCCGGTGTCCCAATGGCTGGTGGACTGCCAATCAACAACGCCGCCAATGGTCAGCTGATTGACCCCGAATCGGCGCCGGTATTGATGCAAGTGGCGGAACAGATTCAGCAAGGGAATCTACTGAAAGTCCAAGATGAGACCGACAAATTGCTGATCAAAATGGTTCGACCGGATTCATTACCAGAACTGATCCAAGCGGTGATTAACGATTCACAACGGCAGTTCCAATTGGCTGCAAGGACAGGCCACTTCAAAAAAATTGCCGCAGCGCTGGAGCAATACGAGGAACAGTACGGGGTGTTACCCTCGATCCAAGCCCATCCAAAAACCGATGATTTGCCGGGACAACTGAGCTGGCGCGTTGCCATTCTGCCCATGCTGGGATACCAGGAACTTTATGATCGTTTTGATTTCGATCAGGCCTGGGATCACCCGGGCAATCTAAAAGTTGCCGACGACATCCCGGCGGAATTCCAATCGAACTCCAACTTGTCCAACATCCATCTATTTTCCGGT
>JABACA010000402.1:0-209 GCA_014237975.1 Mariniblastus sp.
CGCGGACCTTCTTGGCCCATTTGCCGCGCGCATGGGCGAACAGCCGAAAGTCGGCGTGCGGTTTGTTGGGCTTGGTGCGTTTCTTAGACATCGGGTGTACAATTAGGTGCGTGACACCCAAATAATCTAGCCTATTTCGGCCTGCGGGTGTACATCCGGGTGTACTAACCGAGTACACCCACCCTGAATAATTGCGTTTCACACCGTAT
>JABACA010000402.1:219-516 GCA_014237975.1 Mariniblastus sp.
GGCATGGAAGTGCTTGCACCTCTGGTGGGGGCCACGGTTTTCAAAACCGTTGGGCCGTGCGTGAACCGCGCGGTCGGTGGGTTCGATTCCCATGCACTTCCGCCATTTTATTTCGCATCGCGTCGCAATCTCTCGCAGCGTTTCGCGTATCTTCGCTAGCGACAAGAGGTTGACTCACCTCCTCCTTGCCCTTTTGCGTTGTCGTGCGAGAAGCTGCGTGTGTGTGCTGCGCCTGATTTTGCGCCACTAGTGCGCCGCTTTTTGCGCCGCCTACCAGAGCCCGTTCAAAATGGTCGT
>JABACA010000403.1 GCA_014237975.1 Mariniblastus sp.
AGGTCGTTTTCCTCCGAGCCAATCAAACTAATGCGTCGAGTTATTTCTTCCGAATGCTCCAACACGACTTGGCGACGGTCGTCCCATGCAGTGTGTACTGCTTCGATGATCTGACTAAAGCTTGGCATGTTCATTCGCGGCGCGGGCGGAAAATACGTTCCCGCAAAAAACGGCTTTAGGTCGGGAGTTAGGAAAACAGACATGGGCCAGCCACCTTGGCCCGTCATCATTTGCACTGCATTCATGTAAATCTGGTCGAGGTCCGGACGCTCTTCGCGATCCACTTTTATGCAGACGAAACGGTCTCGCAGCTGTTCGGCGATCGACTCGCTCTCGAAACTCTCGTGCTCCATAACGTGACACCAGTGACACGCGGAATAACCAATCGAGAGGAAGATCGGAATGTTTTCCTGACGAGACTTCTCGAGTGCTTCGGGCACCCAAGGATACCAATCGACAGGGTTGTCTTGGTGTTGCAGTAAATAAGGGCTCGTTTCATCTGCCAGT
>JABACA010000404.1:0-275 GCA_014237975.1 Mariniblastus sp.
TCTGAAGTCGAACGTTTCGTCAAAACAATGGAACAAAAGACAAAGTGACAACCTTGCTGTAATCTTGCTGTAATTGGCTTCAGAACCCAAAACAACCACCTACGAATGAACGTAAGTGGTTGTTTTTAATGGTGAGCCCACTGGGAATCGAACCCAGGACCTACGGATTAAAAGTCCGTTACCCAACTTTTCATAACCCGTATATATTCCCATACTTATATCATAAGCCATTTATTGTTATATAATTAAAGAATCCACAGCAGTCCATACGAGTC
>JABACA010000404.1:285-500 GCA_014237975.1 Mariniblastus sp.
TGTAAAGCACAATAGCGGTTGTTTTGCTGTAAATTTGCTGTATTTTATTAGCACCGCAGCGAGCGGCCCACCGCCGCCCGGCTCTGCCGAATAATCGTACAAAAACGGGAGTTTCGTAATGGCCCAGCCCAAGGCACCCAAAGGATATATACCCGTCAACGTAGAGGGAGATATCGAAGTTTACATCTATCAGCCGACGGATCCCCGCATCAAAT